>CAJTKV010000050.1 GCA_910577075.1 uncultured Bacilli bacterium | reverse complement strand
TTAGCTAAAGGATTACCAGGCTTCTTTTTGTTAACTAAACCATCA
The DNA here is from genome assembly GCA_910577075.1 of uncultured Bacilli bacterium. GTDB lineage: Bacteria > Bacillota_I > Bacilli_A > RF39 > UBA660 > CAG-582. Next base: position 11,569 of record CAJTKV010000050.1, on the reverse strand, counting down.
TATCCAAATTCTTTATATTTTTTAATCCAGTTTATAATCATTCCTTGTGATATATCATACTCTTTAGAAATCTGAGGTGTTGATTTAAAATTAATTAAATTTTCATTTATTATTTTTAATTTATCATCAGCTGACCTGATGCGATTTCTTTCTTTTCTTATTCTTCCCATTATATCTTCATCTCCCTTATTTAAATTATAGCAAAGAAAAAGCAAACATATTTTTATATGTCTACTTTCATATTACAACTTCATAAAGAACCTTATTTTTTTATTTGTTCATATCCAGTTTTTAATTCTAAAGTGTATGGATTATGATATCTTTTTCGCTCTTTGGACTTTTGCGATTTGTCTTCCATTTTTCCTAATCTATTAAAATCTAATTCCCTATTCATATATTTTTCTAAAAGAATTCTAAAAATATGATCAATATTTGGAAGACCCGATGCAAACATGTATCTGAACACATTATGAATCATCTTAGATGTAAAGCGTGGATCTGTTGAATACTTTTCTCTATTATTTTTAACATATGTTTCAGTGACAAATACGATTACTCTTATGTCATTTTTTTCCATATATTCACTTATACAATCATATACTTCATCCGTAATATCATCACTTTGTCTCATGAAATCTTTTAGAGTTTTGGAGAAGTTAAAGCCACTTTCGCGAAGAGGAACAAAGCGGTAAAACTCTAATATATTAAATTCCGATCCATCAGGTAAATAACCAGTTTTAATTCCTTCCACAATATTATTTAAATTAGTAACCATATTCTTTGTTTTCTTAATATTACTTTCAGCTACGGCTTTTAAATATTCTTGATATAATCGAGGATTTAAAAATTTAACTACTTCTACACAGTAATTAAAGATATTTTTATTGGTCTTTGTTACTCGGTAAAAACGTCCCTTTTGATAATTTCTATCATCATCTATATAAGTTTTAATAATAAACTCAGCATATAAATAATTTTCAAGGTATTCCCTTTCTTCTAATAGTTTCTCTATTTCTTCTCTGTATTGAGTGTTTTTGTTTTCGATTCCAACATTTGCACCACTAAAAGTTATTTCACATGAAGAACCAAATTCTCCTTTTATTAATTCTATTAAATCATCATAATATCTTTGTCTTGATCCCCAAATATAAACTTGAGTTTTTTCTTCATTATTTATTGTCACCAACAAATCTTTTTGACCAAAAATGCTATTCATAAATTCTATTAATCTTTTCATCTTATTGGCATCTTTATTTAAAATCATTATCTCTATATCAAAGGAATTTCCAACTTCGGGATCCATTTGATGAGGGTAATATATTTTCATATATATATCATTCAAGTCCTCACTAGACAAATCCTTATATTCACGGCAATAGATAGCTCCGACACTTTCATTGTTTTCTTTTATATCTATAAAACCACTTTTTCTGGCTTTTTTTACTTCATCAAAGTCAATAATTCCAAATTCTCTAAATAAACGATAAATAATATCCTCTAAGTAAAAACCTCTAAATTGATGTCTATTTCTTTCAGTTTCGGTTACCTTCTTTAATAATGATTCTTTATCTTTTTCTCTCTTTTCCTTAAAATCAAGGTTGTATTTGTCATTTAGTTCCATATAAATGCCTTCCTTTTTCGAATTTATTCAATATATTATCAAACTTTTTTCTTACATTCAACCTTCTTTTTTAATCTTTTATAAGTGTATTTATATCCTATATAGGATTTTAAAAAATGTCTTTTATAAAATGGCTCAACGCAAGTTCTAACTTTGTAATCTGGCCAATGATAACTATCCATCACGAGATTTTCAACTTCTTTATATTCTACTTTATCAAAGACATCTTTATATAACTTATAATATTTTTGGGCATATTTTACGGAGGTTAAGGCATTTGTTATTCCATATATTTGAAACATTAAGCGCATATATGAGGCATAATTTCTAAGGGCAACTTTTTCTAGTATTTCTTCTTTTATATCGCTATCTTTAACTAATTCTTTTACATAATAATAGGAATTAGAATGCTCAATGTTATTTATAATGGCCTTGATACTAGGCTTATGAGTAACTGATGTGGGATTATCACGATAATAGTATAGAGAATCAGTAATCATGGCAACACTCTTGGCTTTCATAAAGTATTCTCCATTAAATAAGACATCTTCTCCTAATCTGAAACCTTTAGGAAATTCGCCACATAATTCTTTTTTGTATATGCCATTAAACACTTGGCAAAAGATATTGTTATCTTCAAATAACTGTCTAGTAATTTGCTCTTGATACGCTTTTCCCGAATAGACTTTATTCTCTTTTATTTTAGAAAATTGTAAAAATGGTACGGTTGTATCAATATTACATCTAACAGCATCTGCCTTTGTTTTTATTAATTCATCGACTAATCTTTCAACCATATTATGGGAAATATAATCATCACTATCGACGAAGATAATGTAATCACCAGATGATGCATTGATTCCAGCATTTCTAGCCACTGCAACTCCCGAGTTTTCTTGATTAACTAATATTATATTAGGATGCTTAGCCATAAATTTTTCAATATGCTCTACTGAATTATCCTTTGAGCCATCGTTAACACATATTATCTCTATATTCTTATATGTTTGCATAACACAACTTTCTAAACATTCATCGATATAATTTTCTGCATTATATACGGGAATAATTAAACTTACCTTATCTAATTTTTTCATTAAAACACCTCTCTAATTAAATAAATTATAACTTAATAAAAGATAAAAGTCTACTAATACAAAAAGATAACCAATGAGTTATCTTCTTAGCAAATTAATTATTTAAAGATAAAAATTTTTCTTCTTTTAAAAATAAATGTTATTACTCCTAAACCTAGTAAGATTGGTGTGCCTATTAAAATTTTAGGAAAGATACTTTTACTTGGTTCAACATCCATGATTAAATTTTCATTTAGTGTCTTAGATGCCAATTTTGCATCTTCCGTTATATACTCCGAAACATCTGTATTATACTTACCACCAGAGATAAAATTTTTAAGGTCTTCACTATAGATTGCATGGACTCCAGTTGCTAACCCCGTGTAGTTTCCTCCCTTAAGTTGTATTTTAATCTTATTAATATCTTCTTCACTATTTTCATGAGGATTCCATTCATAAAGAGCATATTGTCCTTTAATGTTACCGTCGTTAACTACTACGTCAATAGGATTTTTGGTAACGTGTTGAACAACTGCTATGCCAACTCCATTGGTTGTCGTTCCACTTTTGTTGACCATTTTGACAAATTTTGGAGCAATGGCTTCAATGTTCCCATTATTAACAGTTAAACTTCCGGCTCTTATTTCTATTCCTGTTCCCGCTTTAATCGTTCCGTTATTAATAATAAGTTCACCTTTTTGGGGATGGTAGATAGCCGCACTATCTTCCTCATTTAATCCTTTAATTGTACCTCCATTGATTACAATTTTGCTATTATGATAATTACCATTTCCCGTAATTCCGTAGTAATATCCCTCTATTGTTCCCCCATTTATAATAACCTCGGCTAGGCCATTACCTACATTTTCCTTTAAAACTTGAATGGCAGCCCAAACATTATCTGTATTTCCCGTAGAAATACGTCCATTGTTTTGGGAATCATTAATGGTTAATTTACCACCTCTATCAACTAATATTAATCCGCCATTTAATTTTAAACTTTCATCGGGTGCAATTGTATATCCATTTAAATCTATTATTACATCGTGATCAATCTCCTTTTTGGATGTAAAGTCAATATTCCCCGCAAGGCGACAAAGTCCTTCTGTCTTTACACATTCATCGAATGAAGATTCATCAGAGACATTTATAAAATCATCATCACTGGCATATACACCACCAATACCAAAAAATAAAACTGCTATACTAACAAAAATATAAAATCTAAACTTTTTCATTATCTCCCTCTTTACTTAATTAAACTTATGAGAGATTGCGTTATTTTATGACTTTAAAATTCATAGGTAACCAAAGTAAAACTCGAAATTAAATTCGAGTTTTATATTATAATTCTTTTTAAAATTAATTATTATCATTATGGATTCTTAGGAAGATATACTCAGATTCTACTTCCCCATTATTTATTATTTCATGGTACTCATTTGCGGGATACATAAATACATCACCGACATTATAGGAATATTCTCCATCGTCATCTTTAACAGTTCCTGTTCCCTTTAAGACATACATTATCTCATCGACATTTTCATGGTTATGCCAAGCATATTTATTTCCCACTGGTAACCATCCATAAGTCATTCCTTGAACAGTTCCAAATTCGCCATCGGAAATATAAAGTTTTCGGCTGCCACTACCACCATGCGCCTCTTCTTTTATCACTTCATTATCAGATTTTTTTATTATTTTCATATTTATTTGCTCCTTTATAAAATTATTTTTCTATAAAATATTCCCATCCCGGTTGCCAAGATTTGGTCTTGCGCCAATCTTGATCAATGGCGTCTTCCCAAGTTTTTCCCTGGGTTAGGACTTGAAAAGCTAATTGTGGAGCCTTATGAGCAACAATAGCTATATGCTTTCCATCATATTCTCTTAATAAATAATCACAAAAGTCTTGGATTCTCTTTTCGACATCAAGCATACATTCTCCATTTGGAAATTTTGTTTTGATATGCTCTTCATATTTCGCTAAACTGCTATCTTGTCCATTGTAATCTCCATAATTACACTCTCTCAATCTTGCATCTTGAATTATTTCCTTAATACCTTCAAAAGTATATTTAGCTGAATCAATTGCCCTTTGCAAATCAGAACTGAATACAACATCAAATTGATTAATATCTACTTGTTCTTTTAAGAGAATACTTTGATCAATTCCTTTTTGAGATAATTCTCCTGGTAGCCATCCCGTAGACTTGTGTTCTAAATTATCCGTAGTTGTTCCATGAACAAAATAAGTTATTTTTACTCCCATTTATTTCACTCCTTAATATATTTATATTATCATATATTTCAATTAAAAATCCATATAATTACTAATCAGCATATTACTTTAAAGTAAATCCACCATCGACAGCGAGAATCTGTCCGGTTATATAAGATGCTTCATCAGATAATAAAAAGCATATGGCATTGGCAATTTCTTCAGCTGTTCCCATTCTCTTTATAATAGAAAAATCAGTAGTAGCACTTGGATCTTCACCTGTACTTGCCGTAAGAGGAGTATCGATAAGTCCTGGAGCTACAGCATTAACGCGAATGTCCTCTCCAAAATAGCGAGCAAAAGATTTCGTAAGAGATATTACCAGCTTTGGTGGCGGAATATATGGCATTGTATGGTTCCCCAATTATTCCATCGACACTTGTCGTGGCAACTATTGCTCCCTTTTTCGACGTCTCTTTAATTAAATTCCCCAATATTTTTAGAGTATTAAAAGTTCCAATCAAATTAACATTTATCGTCCTATCAATATTTTCGGGAGTTATGTTGTCGATATCACATGGCAAGGGAATAATTCCGGCATGAGCAGCAATCATATCCAATCTTCCAAATTTTTGTAATATATAATCTTTTAAAGATTCTAAATCATTAGAATTTGAGATATCGGCTTTATAATAATAAACTTCTCTTGCTCCAAAATTATCCTGTATAAAATTATCATCAATACCCTTATTATCATTTATAATTACGATGAAATCTTCGGATAATTTTTGCGCGGTAGCTAAACCAATTCCCTGTGTACTTCCAGTAACTAATGCTATTTTTTTCATTGCTATTCTCCTCTTCTTATTTTACTTATTAGGCTTTGTAATATTTTCTAATCTTTTTTTGGAAATTCAAGAATTATTTTTTCATCGATTTCAAAGAAAATATTTTCAAAGCAATCTTCACATTTGAAATTTATTAAAAATCTGTTCAAATCTAATTTGGTTAATTTAAATATGTAACTGCTTCCATTCAAAGTAAGCCAACCTTCATGATCAGTATAACCTATGTCAGTTACCTCTTCCGACATGTCTAATTCTTTTCCTATGGGCATATCTTTAAATTCCTTATCAGTAATAGAAAGTTCTAAAAGTAATTCTTTACTATTATCCTCATCTCCAACAATAAAAAGAAGACGAGGCGCTATTCCACTTTTGGTAATTGAATGGTATGTTCTAGTAAATTTTCCCCAATTATAATTAAACTTTTCCAAACTATATTCATGGTCATTAATTTTTATCATACTAGTTATTTAACCTCATAAATTCTATTGGTTTAATTATATCATAAATTTAAGCATATAAAAACTCGAAACACTAAATTTCGAGTTTGATATCAATTTAGTACTGATTATATGGTTGCCTACAATTTTATTCAACATTATCATTATCAAAAATACTTTTTCTACTATATTTTTCGGCATTAAGCTTTTCTTTGAGAAACATACATTCTTCTAAATCTATATCATACATATTGGCTAAACAAATAATATAGTAAAGTACGTCATATAATTCTTCTTCTATAGTTCCTTTGATTGTGTTATTATCATGTAACCTTTTATTCTTTCGAATAGATTGAGCTAATTCTCCGATTTCTTCAGTTAGTTTATAAAAATATTTATCTATAGAATTATTTTTATGATCAATTTTTTTTATTAACATTTGCAATTCTGATATAGTTATATTCTTCATATCTAATATACTCCTTTTTTAATCATTAAATTCTTTTAATAATAAGTTTTCAATTTCGCTCCAATTATTTACCCGTATAATATTGTTTTCACTTAAATATTCTTCTGAAATAGATTTATTACTCCAAGAGTTAAATAGTATCTTAAAATCAGCATTTTCTAACCCTGATAATCTATCATCTATGCTTATATCAAAGTGCATTATTTTTTTGTTTTGAGCAAAAATAAAATTGTTTGTTTTAATGAAAGGTAGTTTTTCTTTCAGGTAATTAAACTTATTTTTTAGATTTTCTGCTGGATCTATAATATCTTTTCCCCAAATATAAGAAGTAACAATATATATGTCATACTTCTCGCTTAATCTTTTTATAGTTTCATAACACCCTTCCAATAAAGGGGCATTTTCGTATAAATTTTTATATTGGTAAATATCTCTAAATTCTTCTTCTCTTCCTTCAATTACGTCTTGTCTATATTTTACATTCAGGGTATTAAAATCTAGTTTTTTATTTAAAAATTCTTCTAAAAAAAGAGTAAATTGATTATTGGTAATTACATTATCCATATCAATCATAAGTGTTTTCATATAAGGATACCTCCTAAACAAATTGTAGCATAATTAATATATTTTTGTTGAACAAAATATTTAACCTAGTAAAAATAAGTTAAGTACACTTTATAAAAATTTATTTTTAGTTTCTTTGCTTTCTATATTTTTCTATTTCATCATAGATTTCTTGCCAATTATTTACACGGACAATTTCTCCATTATCTATTTCACTATTCATTTTTGTTGTCATCAATATAGATTTAATTCCATTATCAGTTAATTCTCTACATGTTTCGTAGCTATCTTCTATGCATATATCTATTCCTTGTTGTTTAAAAAAAGTTAATTTATCACTAATGTGTAAGTCTAAACTATCGTATGGAATATTAAAATCTTCTAAACTTTTTCTTGTAATAAGCTCTGTATTGCATCCATCAATATTCATTAATCTTGCAGTAATAAAGTGAATTGTATCTCCCTTGGCTTTTAATCTTTGTATAACTTTATCAGCATCTGGTAACATTGTACATTCTTCTAATACATTTTTATAATACTTATTAAAAAAAGCAAATTTTGTTTCATCATCCCAACCATACAATGCTTTTAAATAATATCTATTTTTTATTAATCCAAAACTATCTCTATTAGTTGGTATTCCTGATATTTCTTCTTCGAAAATATCGGCATATTTTAACATTGATTTTACTGTCAAAAAAGTTGTGTCATCTATATCAATTCCTATTTTCATTTATTGTTACCTACTTTCTAAGATAATAATTATTTATAAAGCGTTTTCCCATAGGTATTTTTACACACTATTAAAAATACTTGTGAAAACAAAAAATACTAGTCTCTTCGACTAATATATGTATTTAAAGTTTGATTAGTTCGAACAGATTTATCAATGGTGCCAGTTTTATCTGGTCACCACGGCTATTTAGTTCTCTTTTTTGTAAATTTTTTATTTAATTATTATCTCCGAAATATGGATTAATATCATTCTTTCTAAACAAGAATAAAAAATCTTTATTTATCTTAAATATTTTTTATTCACCTTAATAAAATCACTGGTGTCTTTTTCAAATTTACTAATGTATTTAGCCGAAGATTTACTATCGTCATTATAAAATGATTTTTTTAAATCTGTGTATAAAGTAAAATTATCTAAATTGATGTCAAAATAAAAATTATATACATAGTTTCTAATCTTTGCATGAATATAACCCGAATCATTTCTAGCAGTTTGATATTCGCTATCTGGAATATTTCCTTTTTGATTTTTTATTATCCCTTCATGATAAAATAATTTTAAATCCATAAGAAGCCCTTGATAAATATCATTTTCTATTCTAGTACATGCAGTGTCAACCTTATCATATAAAGAATCCAAAGAAGTGAATTTATTATACAAGTGAAGATCGCCTGTTAATAGTAATTTAGCCGCTTTATAATCATATTTTCTTAATCTAACTATTAAATTAAACGTCTCTAAATTAATCTTTTCATAATAATTATCAACATCTGCTTTACTTTCACGATATGAAGTATATGTATTAACTCTTTTTGTTAATTCTCCATATTCTTGTTTTAGTTTTGATATTGTACAATTAACATCGTCACTGATAAGATTAATATAATCATCGAAGCTGTTTTTTTTATTTATACTTGTACCCTTGAAGTTATTTTTGGCGCAAACATCAATTCTTTTGGTTGATTTTATTTTTTCTTTTTTTTGTCCCTTTGATATAAATTGAGGTACTTTAAGAGATTCTAGTGATTCATCATACTCTCTGCAAGTATAGAAAATAGCTATTACAAAAGTTGATAAAACTGCAAAAATTGATAAAACTATAATTAATGAATTACGTTTTTTAATACTATCATCTCACCATCTAAATCAATTATAACATTTTGTTTTTTATAAGTAAATTCTAGAATATAGAATTTATTTATAAAAATTTTTTAAATTTGATTTTCACTTTTGTCGATACATCAAAACATTTTGTACTTTTTGGCTTCCGCAATTGTTTTATCTTCGATTAAAAGATCCATATTCTAAAAGGTTTAAAATTTTTATTAATTTTTTTGTTACTCTATCATAGTCACAAGCCTTTTATGATTTTTTCAAAAAAATAAAAAACAATCCTATGATTGTTTCTATATTAAAGTTCGAATAGTTCGAACAGATTTATCAATGGTGCCCGAAAGAGAGAAGTACAACAACTCTTTGAGCAAAATAAATAGTCAGTAATAATTTATTAACTGACTATAGTATATCATAAAATTTTATAAAATAACATTATTATATGTTTTATATGCTTATTTTATAGTTTATTGATTATTTGGTAATAATTGCTTAGGAATGCCTTTCTTTTTCATATTATCTAAAGTTATTGAAGAAGCTAGCTCAATTGCTTTTAATAATTCGTCATAAACAAATTTTTCTTGATCTGGTGTAATAGGAGTTTTTTGACCATAAGTTGAACCTGCAATACCCTTTGTAAGATTATATCTTATATCTATTTTTTGTGGGATATTGTCTCCCCAGTAATTGATAGCAATAAATTCTCCTTTATCATTATCATCGGTTTCTCTAGTAGAATAGTAATGTAAAACATCTAGGTATTGATCTTCCCCTAAAGTATACTGTAATTGATATGAAAATCCATCAAAATTTCTATAAAAAATAACTTTATTTCCGCTTTCTAAATCAGTTATATGCATTCCACAACAATTTTTTCTCATCATACCATCATTATCCTTAGAATCATAAGTATTAGCACTAATATTAACCTTTTTAATATAGCTTCCAACTTCATCTAATTCTATATCCTGATTTATAAAAGGATTAATAGTTTTGTCAAAATCATCAACTGCTTTTCTAAACTCTTTTCCAAAAGATGTTTTTTCATTACTTGACACAGTTTGAAAAAAAATTTCCCTATTTTCCTCATCTGATTGCATCCATTCATTGGTTGAAATAGAAAGATTTACCTTTTCTAGAATTTTTGAATTTATTCTAGCCATTAATTCATCATATTTTTGAACATCAGTTTCTGGTAATCCAGTTTTTCTAGCAAAATAATCTTTCATTTCTGTTATAAAAATTACAAGTCCTTCTTTTGTATCAATATGGTAATAATGAGGAAAAACTTCACTTGGATTCCAATCATTACATCCACCATTAACTCTTATACCATAAGGATTTCCTGGATATTTTTCATAAATAGTATTTGCAACTTCTAAAGGGATATTACCTTCAACAATTGTGTAATATGTATCACTAAATCTAAATGTTACATTATTCCAACGATTTAAAGGTATTTCTGTAGCTTCCTTAACCTCAATATATTCTAAACGGTTCATTAAAAATCACTCCTTTAATTAGTTATTTATTATATCAAAAATCAGAAAAAATGGAATAGTATTTGTTAAAAATTATAAATTTCAAAACAATTTATTGTTTTCACACGTTCATTGATTATGTCAATGTACAAGTGTGTTTACTAAATTGACACCATTTAGTATTTAAGGACTACGAATTAAAAAATATCGTAGTCCTTTTCTTCTAAATACTGAATCATTTCTTTTTCTTTAGATGTATCTTTTGTAATATAAGTAATATCAGAATCATTATATAAGTTGTTATCATAACAATCTTTGATTTGAGTTATAACTATATCTTTTTCTTTGTCTTTTCCAAACAATAAAATGTTTCTAAAAATATCTTTTAATGCTTGTAAGAATTGGATAATAAAGTTTTTAAATGAAGAATAATAATTTTCCAATTTATTAACTTTGTTTGTCAAATAGTTTATTTGTGCATCTTTCCCGTCATTAACTGCTAATAGTGCCATATAGTATTTAATCTCTTGTTGTAGTTCTTTATATAATCCTTCACTTTTTGAAACTTTATTAATTGCTTCTTTAGCTTGTTTTAAGTAATCCATTAAATATAAGTAAGTATCATAATCAAATACTACTTTATGATTAAATATCTTTTTTGCTTCACTTTTCATAGTTTTAAGGAGATTATTATATTCACGATTCATTTTATATTTTGTGTTATCTAAATTCTTATCTAACATACGAGTAATACCCTTTAATTGTTTAGGAGTTAAGTTTTTAATACCTGTATTTTTTTCTCCTCGTTCTATCTCAAATCCTTTATTTCTTAATCTTTCATAATATTTATCTTGTAGCTTAGACAAGTGGGTGCTACTTTTGATATATTCTTTTTTAGTTATACAATATTTTTCACGATTGACCCTTTTATCAAACTTTTTAACAAGAGGAACAACGACAATATGAATATGAGGAGTTGTTTCATCCATGTGTAGAGTAG
>CAJTKV010000049.1 GCA_910577075.1 uncultured Bacilli bacterium | reverse complement strand
GGTAAGAAAGTGGAGGAACTATAATATGAAATTAGAAAGTTTAAACACTACTCCCGAACTAAAAACTCGTAAAAGAGTTGGACGTGGTCCAGGAAGTGGAATGGGTAAAACTGCTACTCGTGGTGAAAATGGTCAAAAGTCTAGAAGTGGTGTTAGTATCTCCCCTTGGTTCGAGGGTGGACAAACTCCATTATACAGAAGAGTTCCTAAAAGAGGATTCAATAATGCAAGATTCAGAACTGAATATGCAACAATTAATCTATCTGATTTAAATAGATTCAATGATGGTGACGTAGTTACTCCAGAACTATTAAAGGAATTAGGAATTGTTAAAAAACAATTAGCTGGTATTAAAGTACTTGCTAATGGTAATTTAGAAAAGAAGGTTACTGTAAGAGCTCATAGATTCTCATCTAAGGCTGTTACTAAGATTGAGGAAAAAGGCGGAACAGCTGAGGTGATTTAAAATGTTCAAGAGTCTTAAAGGATTATTTAGTCCGAACAATAAAGATTTGCGAAAGAGAATTTACTTCACCTTACTTGTGTTAGCTGTCTTTTCCTTGGGAACTAATATAATTGTTCCTGGCGCAAAACAAATAACACAAAATTTAGGTTTCTTAGATTTATTAAACCTAATGAGTGGTGGAAGTTTAAAAACTTTTTCGATATTTGCCTTAGGAGTTATGCCATACATTACGGCATCTATCCTTACGCAATTATTACAAATGGATATTGTTCCATATTTTAAAGAATTAAAAGAACAAGGAGCCACTGGTCGACAAAAGATAAACAGAATTAACCGTTATTTAGGAATTTTATTTGCTTTTGTTCAAGGTTATATATATTCTGTTGCTTTCATGGGAGGTACTACTACCGAAGTATTGAAATCAACACTTATACTAACAGCCGGTACAGCTTTACTATTATGGCTAGCTGATCAAATCTCTAATAAGGGATTAGGAAATGGTGTATCATTATTTATAATGGCTGGTATAGTTAATACTTTACCCGCAACATTCATTGATGCTTTCAAAGATTTCATAATGGCTGATGCTGTGAGCAAGGCTCTAGGAATCACATTATTTGTTGTCTTTATCATCGCTTATTTAATCATTTTAATTGGCGTTGTATACATGCAAATAAGTGAAAGACGAATTCCAATCCAACACAGTACAAGAACAGACAGTTCTTACGCCAAAGAACAATCTTATATACCTTTAAAATTAAATTCAGCAAGTGTTATGCCTGTTATCTTCGCAAGTGCGTTAACTAGCATACCACAATTAATTGCACAAGTAATAAAAAATGAGACATTTAAGAATTTTGTTGATAATTATATTGTATATACATCATTAACAGGATATATTCTTTATGTCGTATTAATATTCGCTTTTGGATATGTCTATACACTAATGGAACTTAATCCAAAAGAGATGAGTGAAAATCTAGATAAGAATAGAAGTTATATCCCAGGAATAACTCCAGGGGAAAAAACTACTTCATACTTAAAAGGAACGATTTCCAGACTTACTGTCGTTGGAAGTTTGTTTCTAGTAGCGATTGCTTCTATTCCAATTATATTTAGTAAAATTTCAGGTATGTCCATTGCATCTGGCTTGTCAATATCAAAGTCAGTTACTCTTGGAGGTACCGGACTATTAATAGTAGTTGGTGTTGCTCTTGAAACTTATAAACAACTTGAAAGTAGCATCGTGTCACGTAGTTATCAAGGAAGTAGAAAGAGAAGACATAGAAGATGAAAAATATAATCTTTATTGCCCCTCCTGCTGCAGGTAAGGGTACTCAAAGTGATCTACTAGTAAAAAAATATGGATTTACTCATATTTCCACAGGAGACCTTCTAAGAAAAGAAGTTGCTGAACAGACAGAACTTGGTCGTGAAATAGAAGAAAAAATGCAAAAAGGTATCCTAATCAGTAATGAAATAGTAAGTGCCTTACTAAAAAAACGTCTAAGTGCTAAAGATAGTGAAGCAGGTTATATCTTAGATGGTTACCCTAGGAAATATGAACAATGCAAATTACTAGAGAGTATTATGCAAGAATTAGATATGCAAATAGATGTTGTTTTGTATCTCGATATGGATGAAAAAACAGCAATGCATCGCGCTCTAGGTCGCATCACTTGTCCAAAGTGTGGTCGTGGATTCAATAAATATGAGGAAGCGATGAAGCCTAAAAATGAAAATCTTTGCGATGATTGTAATGTTGAATTAACTTCTCGTAGCGATGATAATGAAGAATCATTTAAACTTCGCTTTAATCAATATATTGAAGAAGTTGAACCGATATTGAATTATTACAAAGAATTAGGTATACTTAGAGTAATTGATAATAGCGGTACTCCTGATGATACTTTTGCTAAAATAGAAGAAGTGATTTAATGATTAAGATTTATAGTGATGATGAGATTAAATTAATTAAAGAATCTGGACATATTACATATATGTGTCATCAACATATGAAAGAGTTCATTAAACCAGGAGTTACTACTAAATTCTTAGATGATGAAGCAGGTAGATTTATTACTGAACAAGGTGGAATCCCCAGTTGTCTAAACTATGAGGGCTTCCCCCGTAATATCTGCGTATCTGTTAATGACGAAGTTGTCCATGGAATCGGTTCTGATAGACAGCTTGAGGAAGGCGATATTGTCACATTAGATATCTGCACACTTTATAAAGGTTATCATTCAGATTCTGCATGGTCTTACCCCGTTGGTAAGGTGAATAAAAATAAAGAACATACTTTATCATACCGAAAAGGCCCTTTATACAGGCTTGAAGGAATTAAAAAATGGTGTTCCTCTTGGAAATTGCTCAGCAAGAATTCAACAATATGCGGAAAAACATAGTTTATCCGTCGTTCGTGAACTTGTTGGTCATGGAGTGGGACATGAATTACATGAAGATCCTGATGTGCCAAATTATGGCAAATATAATTCAGGTATTATATTGAAAACTGGTATGGTAATAGCGGTTGAACCGATGTTAACAGCTGGTAAGAGATATGTTGCTATTCTTGATGATGATTGGACTATAGTAACAGAGGATGGAAGTCCTGCTGCTCACTATGAACATACAGTTGCTATCAGGGATGATGGTTATGAAATACTTACAGGAGAGTGAAAAATGGCTAAAGAGCAAAAAATCGAAGTTGATGGAAAAGTAATCGACGTCAATCATGATATCTATACTGTTGAGTTAGATAATAAAGTTGTTGTAACTGCCCGTGTTTCTGGTAAAATACGACTTAACATGATTCGTATTTTAGCAGGTGATAGAGTTACAGTAGCGTTGTCACCAACTGATTTAACACATGGGATTATAAAATATAGAAAAAAAGAAGAAAAATAAATGGAGGTTTATTATGAAGGTAAGAGCAAGCGTTAAAAAAATCTGCCCTAAATGTAGAATAATAAGAAGAAAAGGTAAAGTTATGGTTATTTGTGAAAATCCAAAACATAAACAAAAACAAGGTTAGGAGGATAAAGAGTTATGGCACGTATTAAAAATATTGAATTACCAAAAGATAAGGCTTTATATATTGGATTAACTGCTATTTATGGAATTGGACAAAGCACTGCAAAGAAAATTTGTAAGGCTGCAGGTATTGATCCAGAAATGAAAGTTAGAGATTTAGACTTAGATCAAGAAAGTAAAATAAGATCTGAAGTTGACAAGTATGTTGTTGAAGGAGAACTTCGTCGTGAAGTTCAAATGAACATCAAAATGAAAATGGAAATTGGATCATACCAAGGAAGTAGACATAAAAAAGGTTTACCAGTTCATGGACAAAGTACGAGAAGTAATGCACGTACTAGAAAAGGAAAAGGTAAAGTTGTTGCTAACAAGAAAAAAGTTGGTAAATAATTGAACGGAGGTTAATTTATATGGCTTATAATAGAAGAAAAAGAAAAGTAAAAAAGAATATACCTGAAGCACAAGCTCATATTTCATCATCTTATAATAATACATTAGTAACTATTACTGATAAAGAGGGAAATACAATAAGTTGGGCTTCATCTGGAACTATTGGATATAAAGGTTCTAAGAAGAAAACTCCTTATGCTGCTGGATTAGCTGCTGAACAAGCAGGTAAGGCTGCTATGGATGCTGGAGTAGTTAAAGTTGAAGTATTTGTTAAAGGATTAGGCGGAGGACGTGAAACAGCAATACGTTCACTACAAGCTGTAGGACTAGAAATTACTTCTATCAACGATGAAACACCAGTACCACATAATGGATGTAGACCACCAAAACGTCCAAGAAATTAGATTATAATTAAGAGAGTGAGGATTTAAATATGAATTTTGAAAAACCAGAATATAAAATTACTGAATATGTAGAAAGTAAGAATTATGGTAAATTTGAACTAGAACCTTTAGAGAGAGGTTTTGGAACAACTATTGGTAATGCTTTAAGAAGAGTTATGCTATCTAGTATGCCAGGAAGTGCAGTTACTAGTGTTAAAATCGACGGAGTTTTACATGAATTCCAAAAGATTGAAGGCATAAGAGAAGATGTTATGAACATCATCTTAAATATTAAAACTCTTGTCGTTAAAAATCATTCTACGGAAAAGAAAGTAATGAGATTATCTGCATCTACAGAAGGACCAGTTACTGCAAGTATGATTGATCATGATGCTGATATTGAAATCGTAAATCCTGATTTAGTTATTTGTAATCTAGTTAAGGGTGGCAAAATCGATATTGAAATGACAGTAGAAAATGGTCGTGGATATGTTGATGCAAAAGAAAACAAGAAGACAATCGGAGAGAATGTTGGATTAATTCCTATCGACTCAATTTATTCTCCAGTAGAAAAGGTTGCCTTCGAAGTTGAAAATGCTCGTGTTGGACACAACGAAAATTATGACAAATTAATCATGTATGTATATACAAACGGTTCAATTACACCAGAAGAATGTATGGCTTTAGCTAGTCGTATCTTAATTGAACATTTAAATATCGTTGCTGATTTAAATCAAATCGCTGATATTACAGGTATCATCGCTGAAAAGAAAGTTGATACTATTACCAAGACTCTTGAAACTCCTATTGAGGAAATCGAATTCTCTGTTAGAGCTTATAATTGCTTAAAGAGAGCAGGTATTCATACAATGCAAGATTTAATTGATAAGAGAGAAGTAGAAGTTACTAAGATTAGAAACTTAGGTAAAAAATCATTAAAGGAAGTTATTGATAAAGTTAATGAAATGGGACTAAAGTTCCGCGATTAACATTATTGTAAGGAGGGAAAATACTAATGTATAGAAAATTAAGTAGAGAATCTAGAATTAGAAGAAGTATATTAGCCGGAATTACTAAAGATGTAATCATGAATGAAGGAGTTACTACTACTGAAGCACGTGCTAAGGAAGTAAGAAAGTTCGTTGATAAAATGATTACTTATGGAAAAGATGGATCTTTAGTTGCTAGAAGAAATGCCTTAGCTTTCTTACATAACGACAAGGCTGTAGTTAATAAAATATTTAATGAATTAGCTCCTCGTTATGCTGAAAGAAATGGTGGATATACAAGAATAATCAAATTAAAAGAGAGAGTTGGAGACGATGCTCTAATGGTAAGACTTGAATTAGTTGACTAATCAAGTCTTTTTTCTTTATAATATAATTGTGATGTATATGAAATTTAATGAAACTAAAAAAGTAGGTTTGGATATTTTCTTTATAAATATAATTTTACTATTATTTATATATACAAAAGACGGTTTAAGTATTTTCAATTTAATATTAGCCGTTTCTTCATCTTTGATCGCTGTTGGTTTGAATATCTATTACCTGCTTAAGTATTCGAAAACTAATATAAATAAGATATTCTTGGCACTAAATATAGTCGTTTTAGTATCTATGATAACACTGTTAATTATTAATATTATCTAAAAAAGGTAGGCAAATTATTACTATCTTCTTTTTTTGTTACTTTTTTTTCAATATAGGGCGTATTTATAATCCTTTCTTTGGGTCGAACTCCCTTAATGTTTTGATACTTGTCTCGTATAGTCTTAATGGCAGGGCTAGCTTCTTTTATGAGTGGCAGGGTTTTATTTGCTATATTGAGAATTCTTAGAGTGCCATTTAAAAATGATGAAAAGTTAAAGTTCATGATATCACCTATTAAATTATATGATTTATATTAAGAAAATGTTTAATAATCATTTTTTTTATGCTATAATGATATCATAGTGAGATACTAGAAAGAAGGTGTCGAATCAAGATGGGGTTAGCAAGTAATTCAAATACACATAAACAAGATAATTTCTTTTTGTTCTTTCCAGTCTATGTATGCCTAGGCGTATATTACATCCTAAGGATGATAGCATCGCCAATCATATGGATTTGGAATTCCACAAGTTCGTCACTTTATAACAATGTTAATAAGAACATTGATACGAACAATCTACGTGGAGCTTATATGACTGAAGCAGATAAGATTGCCGCTGAACAACAGGCATCTTCTAATAATGCCATATCGCATGCTCCAGTAAAAAAAGAAGTAAAAATAAATCCTAATCTAATTAAAGAGAGAGAAAATTTAATAAATTCCATCGATGCCGCTGATGAGGTTCGTAGTGATCGACCTGTAACTTTCCGTTACACAGCTCTATCACCAGAGGGTAAACAAGTAAAGAATACCTTCTTAGCTTTCTCTAAAATAGAAGTATATACCTTCCTCGAAAATGAAGGTTATAAAGTATTTAAAATTGAAACTTCACCTATGATTGAAAAATTATATGGGCCAAATGCTTTTGCTTCTAAGAAAATAAAGATTAAGGATATCGTATTTTGGCTCCAGCAATTATCAACTTACTTAAAAGCCGGTATACCATTAACAGATGCTATGCGTATTTTGAGTAAACAGATGGGAAGAAATGATAACATTAAAAGAACATTTGACTCCGTTGTATATAACTTGACTTTAGGTGAAAATTTTTCTAACTGTCTTGAGAAGCAAGGAGATGCCTTTCCATCACTTCTTGTCAATATGGTCAAATCAGCTGAGGCCACGGGAGATCTTGAGGGAACCCTAGATGAAATGGCCGATTATTATCAGGCTACAGAAACTACGCGTAAGGAAATGGTTAGTGCCTTAACCTATCCAACGATGGTTTTTATATTCTCCATAGCAGTTGTAATATTTATTCTTGTATATTTAATACCACAATTCGTAACAATCTATCAAACTGCAAATGTTACATTAAATCCTATAACGCAGTTTATTATTGCTGCCTCGGATTTTTTACAAGCAAACCTAATTTATATTATTGTGGTTTTGATTACAAGTATTGTTGTATTAGTAGTTCTATATAAGAACATAAAGGCATTTCGATATTACGCTCAAACTGTCATGATGAAATTGCCTTTATTTGGAAATTTAATAATTTATAAAGAGATGATGATATTTACTAAGACCTTCGCCAGTTTGTTAAAAAACAACGTATTCATTACTGAATCGATGGATATTCTAGGTAAAGTAACTAATAATGAGATATATCGCGAGATAATGATCAATACAATTAATTATATTGGTCGTGGTGAAAAAATATCATCCGCCTTCAAAGATCATTGGGCCATTCCAGAAGTTGCCTATTACATGATGGTAACCGGTGAATCAACTGGAGAACTTGCTGAAATGATGGGAAAAGTTTCTGATTATTATGCCGAACAGCATAAAATGATTATTGATTCAATGAAGAGTTTAATTGAACCAGTACTGATTATCTTCTTAGCTCTTGTAGTTGGAGGTATAATGATTGCTGTTATAGTTCCAATGTTTGGCTTATATTCTGAAATCATGTAATACAAATTGGGAGGTTACAACATGGACGTGATTCTAATTTATTTATTTATTGTTGGCTTATTCTTTGGCTCATTTTACAATGTAGTTGCTCTAAGATTAAGCAATAACGAATCAATTATATTTCCAGGATCACACTGTGTAAACTGCAATCATAAATTATCCTGGTATGAATTAATACCAGTTTTTTCATTTATAGGATTGGGAGGCAAATGTAAAAAGTGCAAGGTAAAAATTTCAATACAATATCCATTAATTGAAATATTAACTGGTACTTTATTTGCCCTTTCCTACTATATCTTTGGTTTTACTTTAAATACATTAATTTCTATAGTAATCTCATCACTAGTAGTAATAACTCTAGTAAGTGATTTTAAATATATGATTATCTTAGATGAGGCACTAATAATAAGTGGTCTGTTCTTGGGAATTCTTTACTTTATTCAAGGAGGATTTGCCAAACTTGGGCATCAATTATTATATGGCTTACTATTATTTCTTCTTGTGCTTTTAATAAAGTTTTTAGGAGATAAAGCCTTTAAGCAAGAATCTCTTGGATGGGGCGATGTTAAATTATCCTTTATTGCTGGAATGGTTCTTGGAATAAAGGTTGGAGTAATCTATATATTTGTTGCTTCTTTCTTAGCACTGCCATACGCTTTATTTTGCACAGTAAGAAAAAAAGAAGCTATTGTACCATTTGGACCATTTCTTGTATTAAGTATGCTGATACTTTTTTGGAATATGGATAACATATTATTATTTATAAAAATAATGCTTGGGAGGTAAATATGAAAAAAATTATAGTGTTTCTTGTTTCCTTTTTCTTCTGTTTAACCAATGCCTTTGCTCTTGGTAAGATAGAAAATATAACTTCAACAGTAACAATTGATTCCAAGGGGGACGCCACTGTTGTTGAAAAATGGGAAGTAAATAAGCAAGATGTTAAATTTTTTGAAAAGACATTTTATGATGTTGAAAATGTTACTATTTCGGACGTTAAAGTAGATGATGCTAATAAATCACAATATCATCTTGATGAAAAATGGGATGAAGATACACCTCATGCCTATTGCTTAAGAGATAGCGGTAAAACAAAGAGAATTTTGTTTTCTACAAACGGTCAAAAAAACACTTTTACTATTACCTATAAAATTAAGGGCATGATTTCATCTTTTAATGATGCCGTTGGTCTCAATTGGTATTTTTTATCAAAGACAGGTAAACACTCAATAGGAATTATGAACATAACCATAAAGGGCCCTGTAAAATTCTCCGAAAACAATGTTGCCCTATATGTCATAGGTAACGATATAGCACCTTCCTTCAAAGATGGAGCAATTCAATTATTTGGTTCTAATTTAACTAATAATCATCAAATTAAAGTAATGACCACATTTACTGATATGAAATTTGAAAATACAACTAAAATTGATATGAGTTTTAATGAAGCTTATGAAAAAGCCAAGAATGGCACGTCATTTATTGAAGATATAAAAATGTATGTAACTGATGAGGTTATAAAAGTCGTTTTAATTGTCATTGGTATTGTTATCGTTTTAGTCATTACATTAAAGATATACAATGCCTTAAGAGTGCATGATGAATATTATTGCATTGATACAGTTAATAATCGCACAATACCTAAGATAGATGAGGTTGAATACTATGAAAATACGCCATGTAATGGCGACCTATATAAAATAGCGTTTATAGCTGGATACTTTAAAATATTAAAAAATAGATCCGATTTAGTCGGAGCACTAATCTTAAAAATGGTATTTGAAAATCGTGCAGCTATTGTT
This sequence comes from uncultured Bacilli bacterium, assembly GCA_910577075.1. Taxonomy (GTDB): domain Bacteria; phylum Bacillota_I; class Bacilli_A; order RF39; family UBA660; genus CAG-582. The sequence goes on along the minus strand of CAJTKV010000049.1, from coordinate 2,501 downwards.
GTCGACAAAAACAAACCTTATATAAAATTTGGAAATAATCAATATTTTGAGAGAAGATTAGATTCAGACCTTTATGATATATTAATTCAGTCGTCAAACTTTAATGTTATTGACAATTCTAAATTAATAAGATATTCATCGGAACACTATATGCGTGTAATGGCTTGGTTTAATATGGGACACAATGAATCAATTAACGATGAATATTCCAAAGGCAATATTAAACGTATTAAAAAGGTAAAACAAGTTCATTTAATTTTACAAGATAATATCATTGAAGATGGAATAAAAATTTTGGGAGTAAAAAAATATTTACTTAACTTTAACCAAGTTCCTCGTCAAACAGAATTAACTAGTGAAGGATATAAATATTTACTTATTATGGCAGAATTACTGGGAATTGGCGAATTGGTTGGAAAAGAAATATTGAGAAAGAATCCAGATAATGTTATGGCCAAGACCTTAATGGATTTGCAAAAAGTAAAATACATTTATAAAAATATGTATTCTGCAGCCCTAGCTCCATATAAACAAGTAGTTAAGAACAAGAAGATGAATGTTGCATTTGACCCTGAAATGGATCAATTAGTTAGTCAAGTACAAGAATCTGCTCAACGTCAAAGTAAATTATAGATACAAAAGATTTAACACAAATGTTAAGTCTTTTTAAATTTTTATAAATATTATTTTTGTTGAAAATTGTTGAAATAAATGATTTAATAATAGTATAAAAGCATGAAGAAATAAAAACATGTAAACGTGATTTGACAAAACTATTTGTTTAAGTTAAAATATTCAACAAAAAAAGGGAGTAATATTATGAAGTCTAAGTTTATGAATATCGATAAAAAACAAATAATAGGAGGAATAGCATTAACCGTTCTCATACTTTTTATGGTAGCTATAAATTTAATGACGCGTTCAACATTCAGCGTTAACGAAGAAGATAAATATATGTACCTATCGGACATACCATATGTCAGTGAAAAGACGAGTGTAGGATGGGGAAGTCTAACAGTAGATAGGAATTTAGATGCGAATGCGAATGACGGATTGATAACATTGATAATAGATGGAAAGAAGAAGTCATTTTTAAAGGGAATAAGTGCCCATGCGCCATCTAATGTAGTATACGAAGTAGGAAAATATGGCTATGATTATTTGACAACATATGTAGGAGTAGATGCCGGAAGAGGAAATAATGGAAATGGAGTAAAGATTCATATATTCACCTCACAAGATGGAGAAAACTGGGATTTAGAGACGCCGAATTCGCCAGCATTGTCGAAGGGAGATAGTGAGGCGATATTTTATAAGGTTGATATAAGAGGAAAGAAATACATAAAGTTGTATGCGAATCATTTAGGAAATAATACAGCAGACCATGCCGTATATGCGAATGCCAAATTAATAAAAGCGGACTATGAAGAAAGTGAAGAGGAAGCCAAAGTTGACTTTATCAAGACAGTAGAGGAGTTAGATAAGGAGATAAAGGCACTAGGAACAACTTCTTTAAGTGAAGAACTAGAGAAGAAGATATTGCAAAGAAAACTAGTAAGCAGTATGGGATATGAAAAACTCCAGATGTATGCAACATTTAATGAAGAATATAAAGAGACAATTGAGTGGTTGTATACGGATATAGGGAACTTAAGATACTATATACTAGGAGGAAAGCCAACGGGAAGTTATATGAACTCGCTAAGGGAGTTAAATAAATTGTATCAAGCATACAAAAATGACTTCAAGGTAACGACGAAATCGAAATATGGAACAGTAAAGGGAGACTTGTATAAGAGAATGGCGATAGCATTGTCGCTAACGCATTCAGCGCAAGTATCATTATGGATGCAGCCAAGTCATCCAGCGAATCAAAGTGAATCAGTAACGAGATATGCGATATTCAAGAAATTTTACGATGAAGGAAAACTAAAAGTAAATGATAATATAGATATAACAAAATGGTTTGAGAATTACGAAGTAGAAGAAATGCGTTTTGTCATGAATAATATAATAGATGATGAGTCAATCGAATGGTTGCATGATTATACACAAAGTCAAATAGAAGCGCATCCAACAAGTGCATGGTCGTATTTAACACCACATCCATATATGGCATATGTGTGGCCAAACTATGGAAATGCGGTATTCCATGATCCATTAAGAAAAGACTATTGGGATAAGAAGTATAATGGAGTATTTTCTAAATATGGAGTAACATATAGTACAGCAAATGATAAAGTATATAAAGTATGGATGAACTTCAGAAATGAATTTGGAACAGGAGCAGTATGTGGTGGAATTTCGAAAACAGGATCGAATATCCGAACATCACACGGAATTCCGGCAGCCGTAATTGGTCAGCCAGGACACGCAGCAATAATCTACTATAGCCAAGATGATAAGGGAAATGGATACTGGAATTTGGATAATGACGTATCCGGATGGACTTTATCAGAAAAAGGCGAGAGAATGCTACTAGGATGGGGAAATCCATCGAC
>CAJTKV010000048.1:11517-12890 GCA_910577075.1 uncultured Bacilli bacterium | reverse complement strand
TGATGAAAGCGAACTTGAGAAAGGCGAACTTGATGAAAGCGAACTTGAGAAAGGTGAACTTGATGAAAGCGAACTTGAGAAAGGTGAACTTGATGAAAGCGAACTTGGGCAAGGTGAACTTGAGCAAAGTGAGCTTGGAGAAGGCGATGTGCTTTTAGCTAATGAAGAGAAAGAAGAAGCTGTAGTTATTCAAAAGGAACTAGAGAATACTGATACTTATGAGGCAATATATGAAAGAGTTATGAATATTGGAGAACTTCCAGAAGAAACCATCATAAATGCTGATGCTAATGCCGATAAAGCTAACGAGGAGATATGCTATGGCTATCATTATACAACAGGCAATACAACATATGACATGCCTATGGGCGAAGCTATTGAAGTACTATACACAGGAGATAAAGAGGATGCTAATACTTATCAGTCAGCTCTTGCCGTATTCTCTTGTATAGCAAATAGAATGGAAGATGGCAGATTTACCTATGCGAATAATTTCCACGATATTGTATCATCAGGCAATGGAGCACAGTTCTCGGTTTGGAATCAAGAAAAAGCATCTAATTATCAATTAGATCAAGTGCCTGATTATGTTTTACAAGCTTACTATGATTGCTTCTATGGCGGAATTAGAAATGTCGACACCATAGAGTTTAGATCTTCAAGTAATACGGCTGATAATAGATTCCAAGTTGTTTCAGGAGATAATAATCACTTTAAATTAGCGCAACATGTCGATCGTGCGGATCAAAAAGAAACAGGATATGTCTTATCGTATACTGAATAAATATTAAACGACCTTAAAAGTCGTTTTTTATTGAAATAATTAAAATCTTAAAGTTGGTGTCTTTCTTAGTTCTTTTCCCTTGGGCTTTTGTCATAAAAATTCTCCTTAAATTAGTTGTTATTCTAGCATATAGTAGTGAGTGATATATGAATGATATAATGGAAAAAGTTTTGTAATTATGATAAACTATATCTATGGGGTGGTACTGTGGAGTATAACAAAAATAGTTTACCTGATTTTTATTCAGTAAGAAATAAGGAGCAAATAGATTATTCTTTTGAAGGAATGCAAAATAAGAAATGTCTTCTTTTTTTGGATAATGGCTTTTGTTCAAATATTATTGAACCTAACAAGAGAAATATAAAGTTTATTTGGGATGGCTTTTTATTATTTGTCGATAAAAATGTATCAATTGATGATATAAAAAGCGGCGCAAGTTTATATGAAGAACGATTAGTAGCATTACAGAGGATGAGTGTACGAGGAGAAAAAAGTAATATTCCCGAAATAAGAGAATATATAATTAAAAAATTGGAAGATTTAGGCATTCCATATGAAATTATGCCCGATAAAAAAGAGGTTCATGGAT
>CAJTKV010000048.1:0-11507 GCA_910577075.1 uncultured Bacilli bacterium | reverse complement strand
CCTTCAAAATGTGACTTATGGTCAACAAGAGATGAATCTGTCTTAATTGATGCAATTGGTTGTACAGGCGATGGTGAAGCGTTATACTTTAAAGATTCGTTTTTTGACTATAGAATTACTTTTGATGATTCTAAACTACCTGATATGCATTATGAACATAAAGGCGCAATAGTTTTAAGAGGTGAAAATGAAACGGCTATTTCTAGGCTGATAGAGAATGATAACGACTTAAAAAGCTATCTAGAAGGAATTGTAGGGAAAAACAAGATATACTCATACATTCAAGATTGTGAATTACCAGGGGATACTATTAGCAATATAGAAAATAAGCTAAAATAAAAAATCAGCAAAACTGATCTTTTATTTTGTCAATTTAACAATGTCATTTTTTATCTCTTGAGGATCTATAATTGATTCTACAATTTCTATTTTTCTAAATGTGCGATTATATAATATCTGAGTAATCAAATAACATATATCGGCTTCGTTTGGCTTTCTAAAAAAAATCATATTAATTTCTTCATTAGTTATATTGTCGATATTGATAGGTGTAAAATTTGGAAACTTCTCCCTTATATCTTCCAAATCAAAGGCATCAAATATAGCATAAATTTTTCCGCCTATTCGACCAAATGTAGGATGCATTTTAGTTCCGTATGCTACATAGCAACATTCATCATAATTATATTTTTCTTTAAGTATGTAATAATTGTCTTCTGGAACCTTAGATAAAAATGAAGAGATATCAAGAGGATTTATTACAAAGTCAAAAAGGCTTTTTACTTTTCCAACGATATTTAATTTATTATCACTTTCTATTTCAGCAATTTTTTCTCTTTCAACATTAGATATGACATGAGATTTTTTCATGTATTCAGACGATTCAAGGCATTTATGATATCCTTCTTTTATAGTATTTATAATGCTAATCATATTAATAAAGGGAATACACATTAGTTTGTTATATTTATCTTCATCTTGACTTATTATATTCTTTATGGATTCTAAATAAATAGAATAATAAGAAGAAAATGGCATTATTCTATCATCCTTAAAGGAATGAAGCCACGTTAAAACAAGAGATAAACCAACTTCAAGACATACGCCAACTCCAGTTAGCAACTCTAATAGGAAATATAAGCCAATCATTTTTAATATTATCACTTTAATCCCCTCTCTTTTTTGAAAGTTAATTTATCACAAAATGGCAAAAATGGCAAAATTATAGCGGAGAAACGACAAATATAATTTAATTCTCAATGTTTATAACATTTTTATTGTATAATATGGTTAGGTGTATTTTATGGATTTATTTAATATAACTTTTAATAATAAAAAATTTACTTACATTGATTCAATTACTTATGATGAAAAAAACTATGTAGCTTATATGGATGATGATAATGTCTATGTTAGTGAGTATATTTTAGAAAATGAAGATATTATCTTTTTTGACGTCAGTGATGCAACGTATAATCATATTTTAAAGGAGTTGAATTTATAAATGCAAACAGCCGAAATAAGATATGATGAGTTAGATAATCTCTGCGTAGAAATAGAAAACCCCGAATATTCAGAAATAATAATTAGCGATGAGGAAATTGCCTATTTTCTTAAAGAAATTAATAAAATTCAGTTTAAATCTGTAAGAATCCATAAAAACAATTTGCGATTAGTTAAAGACGATAGAGAAGTCATCATAAAAGACATAGATAATTTTTGCAAGAAAAATGGCTTTTCACAAATCCCTTTTATTGCTAAGCAAGTAAAGAGTACTATTGCAAAATATAACAAAGAATTTGCGAAAAAGAAAAAGAGAAAAAATAGAAGATTTGGAAAAAGAAGCGTAGTTGCTGCAGGGATTGTGGCGGGAGCACTTATGATCACACCTCTTTTAGCTAAAAATCTTTTTACGAATTCCAAAGGTGTAGAAAATCAAACTAATAAAGAAAATGATGAGGATATGTTAAATTCGATTAGCCTTGCAACTAATGTTAGCAATAATGTTAATTATACTATTAATGACTTAAAGGACGATATGGTAGAAAACGAGTTTGCTCAAGAAGCTGTGGAAGTTGGCGAAACCCCGCTAACTGAACATGTTGCCGATAATAATTCTGAAGATGTAGGTCATGTTGCTTATTTGGATTATCAGTTATCAACAGATTCTATAAAGAGAGAAAATGCCTATAATAATTACCATGATTTAGTAGAAAGATTTTCAGCCAAATGGGGAATGTCATTCAACTTGGTTATGGCTATTTTAACACAGGAATCAGGTGGGTATGAAAATAATTTGATGCAAATAGAATTTGATGATTGGGATGAAGAAATTATTAAAGTCTTTAATTTTGAAGGTAATCGATACGAGTATTTTGTCTTAACGAATAATCCTCTGAAATGGGCTGATCAAAACGTCGTATGTATCACTGAAAAAGACTTGGATAATCCAGTTACCAATATTTCCATAGGATGTGTGCTTTTGAGAAAATCAGCGGAATATATGGACTATCACGTTTTAGCGGCTTTACAATGTTATAACTTAGGACCAGGAAATATGAATAAAGTTTTAAATAGAGCTTCTGAGGAAACAGGTCAAACTAGAGATGAAATGCTTGAGGATCAAGAAAATGTATCTTTCTACCAATTTACGGATATTGTCAATAAAGGAGATCCCGAATACTTGAGCAATGTTTTTTCCTTTTTAAATGATTATGGCGATTCCATTACATTTAAACATTTTGGAGATAATAATGAGATTATCGAGGAAGAAATTTCAATATTTAGTACACAGCAGTTGGGATATCATTAATTTAGCACTTATAGCATATATTGTTATAGGTGATTTTTTATGTTGATAAATTATACGACAAAAGAACTTGATTTAATGGCAAGACTAATGCGAGCAGAAGCTTTGAGTGATGGAAATCTGGCGATGTTAATGGTGGGAAATGTCATTGTAAATAGAGCATTAGCTACTTGTGATGTATTTAAAAATAGAACTAGTCTTTACAATATAATATATCAAAATCCAGGAGGTTTTTCGGGAGTAAACTCAAGTCTCTTTCAATCATCTTCAACTACTAATGAAAAAAATTTAGCGAAGAGGTGTTTAAAGGGAGAATATTTTCATCCGGCTACTCATGCCTTATGGTTTTATAATCCTGGCAATAATGTCAGTTGTGCTAATACTTGGTATAATCAACAGCTATCTGGTCGCTATAAATCCCATTGTTTTTATATGCCAGACAGTGGAGTTTGTCCAGAAATAAGATAGTGTTGATAAATTCGCAGTTATTAACAAAAAAAGATGTATTATACATCTTTCCAAACAAAATTAGTTACTTCAATTAAATCTTTACCTGTTTCACGAATTAATTTATGATGCTCATCTAATTTGTTTTGACAATATTCACTTAACGCAGTTTCAGATTCATCTAGAGCTTCAAGAACACTAAGTACAAGATGGTATCGATCTATTTTATTTAAAACGCGCATATCAAATGGTGTTGTAATGGCTCCTTCTTCAATATAACCATATATTTCAAATTTGCGATTGCGGTTATAAATTAACTGTTCAATTACACTTGGATAGCCATGGAAGGCAAAAATAACAGGTTTATTTGGAGTAAATATTTCATTAAATTCCTCATCACTTAACCTTTCAAGAGTTAACAAATCAACAACATTTACAACACGAACACGAATGCTTGATTTTTCTCTTAAAAGACTCGTTGCAGCCATTACTTCTAAAGTTGGCGTATCTCCAGCGCAGGCTAGAACAATATCGGGATAATCTTGACTAGCAAAATCCCATATACCAATTCCCTTGTTACAATGGAGAATGGTCTCTTCGTAATTTAACCATTGCGGTCTTTCATGTTTTGAGGCAACTATGGTATTGACTTTATTTTTGGATTTTAGAGCTTTATCCACATAGAAAATTAAGGAGTTAGCATCATATGGAAGATATACTTCAGTAATATCTCTTTTTTTGTTTAAAATATGGTTAATGAAGCCTGGTTCTTGATGAGTATATCCATTATGATCTTGTTGCCAAATATGGCTTGTTTCAATAATATTTAGAGAAGCAATGTCTTTCCTCCATGGGATTTCTTTGGTCATCTTTAACCATTTTGCATGAATGCCAATCATCGAATCTACGACCCTTATGAAAGCTTCATATGAGTGAATTAGACCATGTCTTCCCGTTAATAAATAGCCTTCTAATGCTCCTTCGGCAACATGTTCAGAAAGGTATGAATCTAATACTCTACCATATGGACCTACAAATTCATCATTTTTCTCAACAGGTAAAAGCCATTGGCGATCAGTCGCTTCAAAAACGTGATTTAAACGATTGGACATAGCTTCATCAGGTCCAAATATTCGGAAGTTTTTAGATAATTCATTTTGAATAATAACGTCCTTTAAATAGGCACCTAATTCTTTCATATCTTGAGCTATTACTTGACCATGACCAGGTTCATTAAACATATAATTTTTAATATTAGGTAATTTTAATTCTTCTAAAAGTTGACCACCATTGGTGACAGGATTAGCACTCATTCTCTTGATACCTTTTGGCAAGAATGAAGTTATTTCCTCTTTGACTTTTCCCGATTCATCAAATATTTCCTCTGGGCGATAGCTTTTCAACCAAGCTTCTAGTTCCTCTAATTTTTCAGGACAAGTTTCATCGATTACTAAAGGTACTTGATGAGCTTTGAAACTTCCTTCAACTTCTTTTGGTCCAGTCCATCCCTTAGGTGAACGGAAGATAATCACCGGCCATTTTAAAGATGTTACTTGTTCTGTTTCTAAAGCTTTCTTTTTTAGTTCTTGTATTCTTGTTATGGCTTTATCAAGGGTTGATGCCATAGCTTCCTGCATATAATCTATATCTGTTCCTTCGACAAAGTATGGTTCCCATCCATATCCTTTAAAGAGTGATTCTACTTCTTCATGACTCATTCGCGAAAGAACGGTTGGATTAGATATTTTAAAACCATTTAAATGAACAATTGGCAAAACTACACCATCAGTTACAGGATTGATAAATTTGTTGATATGCCATGATGTTGCAAGAGGTCCAGTTTCGGCTTCTCCATCACCAATAATGCATGTTGCGATTAAGTTTGGACGATCTAAAACAGCGCCAAGTCCATGAGCTAAAGTATAACCCAGTTCACCACCTTCATGGATACTTCCTGGAGTTTCTGGGGCAACATGGCTAGATATTCCACCAGGAAAAGAAAATTGCTTAAATAATTTTTTCAAACCTTCAGTATCTTGAGTAATATTGGGATATATTTCGGAATATGTGCCATCTAAATAGGCATTAGTTACAGCAGTTTGTCCGCCGTGTCCAGGGCCAACGAGATAAATCATATTCAAATCATATCTAGTGATTACACGATTTAGATGCATAAAAATAAAATTTTGACCAGGGATAGTTCCCCAATGTCCAACTAATCTTGGTTTAATATGTTTTAATGATAACTTTTCTCGCAAGAGAGGATTATCCAACAAATATAATTGACCAACAGCAAGATAATTTGCTGCATCAAAATATAGGTTTAATTGTTTTAATTCACTTTCTGTTAAAGTATTCACACTTAACACTCCCTATTCTATTCATAATTATACCATATTGATACTTAATTATAATAAAAAAAAGATTAGTAAGTGTGTTACTTTACTAATCTTTTTTTTGAAAGAAATACTCTTGACTCTTAGCTCTTAAAGAAAAATCGGTAAAATCTTTATTTAAGAATTGTGGATAAGCAGCACAGGCAATCATGGTAGCATTATCCGTACAATATCGCATTGGTGGAATACTTAAATCGACTTTTAATTCATCACATAGCTTAGTCATCTGTTCTCTAAGTTCTGCACTGGCACTTACTCCTCCAGCAACAATTACTCTTTTAGCGCCAGATTTAGCAATAGCTAAACGCGTTTTACGAATAACTTGATCAAATGCTACATCTTGAAATGAACGAGCTAAATCATATTCGCGAATGGCATTGCCACGCTGTTCTTCATTGTGTTTTAAATTGATGACAGCGCTTTTAAGACCACTGAAAGAAAAGTTTAACTCGTCATTGTCCATAGGCTTTGGTAAATCATAGGTCCATTTTCCTAATTTGGCATATTTTTCAACATTAGGACCACCAGGATAAGGTAGACCTAATACACGGGCTACTTTATCGAAGCATTCACCTATGGCATCATCCTTGGTAGTTCCTAATACCTCAAAGTCATAATCTCCTTTCATCATAACTAATTCTGTATGTCCGCCACTTACAACTAAGGCTAATAAGGGAAATTCTAATTTTTTTACAAGGTTATTAGCATATATATGACCAGCAATATGATGAGTTGCTATTAATGGTTTATCATAGACAAGCGCTAAAACTTTGGCAAATTCAACGCCTACTAGTAAACTTCCCAATAAGCCGGGAGCATATGTTACAGCAATGGCATCGATATCTTCCATTTTAACATTCGATTTAGTTAAGACATCCTCTAAGACCATAGTGATATTTTCAGTATGCATACGAGACGCGATTTCGGGAACTACTCCGCCATATAAGGCATGAGTATCCATCTGTGTTAAAACCGTGGTAGCTATTTCCTCACAACCATTTTTAACAATTGATATACTAGTCTCATCACAACTAGATTCAATCCCCATTATTAATACATCTTTCATGAAATCTTCCTTTCCATTATTATTGCATCATGGCAGTCATAATATTTCTTTCTTCTATTTATTTCCATAAAGCTACATTTTTTATATAAATTAAGGGCACTTTCATTATTTTCACACACTTCTAGCATGATTTTATCCGATTTAGTATTATTTATTAAATAATCTATTAAAGCTGCTCCAATGCCCTTATTTTGATGTTTTTTGGATACGGCAATATTTATTATATCAGTTATTTCAAAGTGATATTCATATTCTAAAAAACCTATAACTATATTATCTTCCACATAGACATAAATTCCTGCATATTCTCTATTGAGTTCAGATATTTTATAAACTGATGCAAAATTCTCTTTTATTAGAGTTCCTATTTCATTTATAGAATCTATATCCGATGGAAGAAATTCTCTAATCATTTTTTAAGGCCTCGATTACTTTTACATATAGAGGATTGACTTTATGCGCGATTGTAGGTTTGATATTTTTCATATACTCATAGATTCGCTCCATATCAAGATTGCCATCTTCGATAATTAAATACTTATCTTTATCCATCTTAGCGAATTCATCATTAGATTTATAGAATATTTCGCCAGCTAACTTATTTTTTTTAAATATTGCCCCATATACGCCCTTAATGTCGTGAATAACAGCTAATTTTTCTTCTTTACTGGGATTGCTTATGGCAAGGCTTTCTAAGCTTGTAATAGTCTTTATAGGAATATTCAACGTGTATGCTAAAGTTTTAGCAATAGTTACACCTAAACGAACACCGGTAAATGATCCAGGACCATTAACAACTAATATTTCATTTAAATCATGAACCGTTAAATTATTGTTTTTTATAATATTATCTATCATCGGCATTGTAAAATCAGAATGATGTCTTTCTGATGTTCTAATACTCGATTCAAGCACTTTTCCAGCTTGAAAAAGTGTTATATTTATATCTTTATCGTGAGTATCAATAAATAATGAATACATAAAAATTCCTCCTTTATTAGATAAGTGTTGGCCACTTAAAGATTAATTGAAATAGTATTGCAAATGCTAGAACTATAAGTGGTTCTGTAACACGCATGAAAAACTTCTGCTCTTTAATTGTCCATTCTCTCAATTTTAATTTGCGCATAAGCTTATTAATATAAATTCCCATAAAAACTGTATCGGTGTTTTTAAATTGGGCGATAGAGAGAACACATGAATCAAAGATAAGTATTTGCAACCAATATATAATAAGACCTATAATGAGATATTTTATATTTAACCATAGGCAACTCGTCGCTGCTAAAATAAATATCAGCATGTGAATTATGGTAATAAACTTATCTTTCATCATTTCACTTCCTCATATGTGTATTATACCACTTTAAAAGCAGATTTCCTATATGGTTTAATCTGCTTGAGAAATTGTAATAGTTTTTAATATTTCTATGGTATCTTCATCTTCTAGGTTTTCGTTTATGAAAATGACATTGGGAGCTGTGTTAGGAAAAATAATATCATCCCATTGTTTTTTCCCGTCATAGTAACCCATAATAGCAATCTTATTATTACTAATTGTCACGTCTTTTGAAGTTCTTCCTGTTCCACAGACACCAACAGGGTTGTCAAGATAATATAATGTCATATATTTATTACTGGACTCATCATATATCTTTAATGATAATTTATCTCCTTCTTCTAGAGGGAGTTCTTCATAATTCCACCCCTTTGGAAGTTTAAAATCAATAGTTGTTTTATCAATTATCTTGTTAAAATAAATTTCTTTAGCATCCTCAAGTGAAGTATCCTTGCCTTTATAGCCAAATAAGCAAGTTATTAACCCTATAAATATTAATCCATTTGCAAGTGTTTTTTTCATATTAATTATGCACCTCATAATTATAGTTTCTTATTTTTAGTAAAAAGTTTCATTGTAACTCAATTTTGTGAAATTACTTAGGATAAATCATTTGAATGTCCTCGTCAGTTATACCTGGACCATTAATGCTAAATCCCGCATTTTCATAACAACGAATTGCTCTTTTATTTTCCTTTTTAACATATAAATACACTAGACTTGCATCTTTTACATCGTAACAATATTGTGCAATGGCTTCCATTGCCTCTCTGCCAAAATGTTTATTTTGTTGGTTCGGTGTAATGGATATAATTATTTCGTTCATATTTTTTTCTTCTGAAATAATCTCTAAATTCCCAATAAATTCATATGTTGATTTTTCAATCATAGAGAGTATTGTATTATTATTATTATTATTTGCTAATTGTGATTGTAACCAATTAAATATTGCTTCTGAAGAAAAAGTATTTTTAAATAATTGGTGCTGAAGATCTTGATTCATATACATAGCCATGTATTCGTTAATTAATATTTCTGTCATTTTTATATAACATATATTATCTGATTCAAACACAAAATCATAATTTTCCATAGCAAATCTCCTTAATTATTTTAATTATAGCATGAAAAAAATACCTTATGGTATTTTTTCGTTTTTATGTGGTTTATTTAATTATGCTTTCTAATATTTTTACCAATTCTTCTAAATTTAAATTGTTAACTTCAATATCAAAATTATAACCATTATATTTAAATTCTGTAAAATATGTCTTTTCGTATTGATATATTTTTAACTCTATATTGTTGATTTTGGAAACACTATTTAATTCAGAAAAACCGTAGTCTCTAATTGGTTTATTATTCTTAGAAAAGGATATGCGAACACTTCTATATAATTCGTTATAATATTCATAAACGTAACAGTTAAGTATTGTATATTTTTTTGTTTTATTATCTTTCGTATATATTCCGTAATAGCTAGATTTATCTAAATCTTTGGGAACAATTATTTCATCTTTTAATTTATCTAACCAATCACTTTTTTCATTTATATCTCTTGTTATTGCATCTATCCTTTTTTCACTTATACTTTTTAGTTGGTTTATTTCGATAATATTTTTTATGTCTTGAGTTGTTTTTTCTGCTTCCTTTAGAAATAATGGATTATTATTTATAATTAGTACACCACATATCATTGCTATTACACACATAGGCAATGCATACTTTAAAATTTTATTCATATAATTATTGTTTTTCCTTTCTAGCTCTTTCAATATTTGAGTTCGCATTTTTTGTGCATTAAAATTGCTTTCAAATATTGCTTTCATATTATGTTTTTTTGGCATTTTATTCACCCCTATCTTTTATGAGAACATTAAGCTCTTTTAATGTCCTATATAAATAATTTTTTACATTTGATTCACTTATACTTAGTTCGTTAGCAATGTCTTTTATGCTAAAATCCATATAATAGTAAAGATAAAATATCTTAGATACTATTACATTTTTTCTTTTTAGATAATTCCAAACACAATTTATATTTTCTTCCTTGATTAATTCACTTTCAAGGTCTATATCTGATGCTATAGTATCTATTATGCTTATTTCATTATTATCTTTCTTTCGTGAGAATATAGACGTAATTTTAGCTTTATAATTAAAGCGATAATAATCGTTTACTTTATGTTTTGCAATTCCTAGAATATAGAATTTATTAATAGTAATTTTTTTATCTCTTTTAATTTTGTTAAATACATCTAAATAGATGTTTTGAATAATATCTTTAACATTATCAATGTTTTGGCAATGGCATATAACATATTTAAGAACATCTTGATATGAAGAGTAATAAAGTTTATCAAATACATCTAAGGTTTCCTGATCGATCATTTTGTTCACCTCACTATTATAATCGTATATTTGTTTAAAAAGTTTCAAATAAATTAAAAAAAAGTAAATTATTTTGTATAATCTACTTTTGGCGTGTATTTTTTTATTTTAAATATATCTAATGATACCTTATAATACATAATTAACTAAATCTTCATATTTTTGTCCATATGGTTTTAAAATTATAATACGCGTATTCTCATCAATTACTCTAAATTTAATGTCAAGTCTCTCATCAGGTAATTTGTCTTTGATAAGTTCCGACCACTCTATGATTGTTACTGCTTCGCTTTGAAAATAATCATTAAAGCCAATCGTTGCATCACTTTCTTCTAAACGATATACGTCCATATGGTTAAGTGGCATTTCTCCGTTTTCATATTCTTTTACAATGTTAAATGTTGGACTGGTAATATTTTCATTAATTCCTAAAGACTTGGCAAAGCCCTTAACGAATACAGTCTTACCACTTCCTAATTCACCATCTAAACAGATCACCATTCCTGGGAATTTTTCTGATTCGATATTTTCAGCTAGTTCCATTGTGTCGCTTTCGCTTCTTGATGTATATTTGTAATCCATTCTTTATCACCTATTAAGATTATATCAACAATAAAATATGGATAGCAATATCTTTATATTAATTTTACCATTTATTTTACTATTAGGATTTTTTCTTTTTCTGAAATAATAAAATTTTTTAACAACTAAGTATTGTTTATCATTATAATTTTATTATTTATTAATATTTTACAATAAAAAAAGGATTCAAAAGAGAATCCAAAAATAAATCAAAAAAAAAGTTTGCAACTTCCTATTTTCGCTTACACTATCGTCGGCGTTTTAGTGCTTAACTTCTCTGTTCGGGATGGGAAGAGGTGTGTCCACTAAGCTATCATCACAAACTAAGGATTTTGTCCTTTAAAAACATGATAATGATTCATCAAACAATTAGGGTTAAATCCTCGAACTATTAGTACTAGTCAGCTCAACATGTTGCCATGCTTCCACCTCTAGCCTATCAACGTTGTAGTCTTCAACGGTTCTTACTTCACGAGG
>CAJTKV010000047.1 GCA_910577075.1 uncultured Bacilli bacterium | reverse complement strand
TGGTGGTGTTACTCAGCAAGAAAATGGTTCTCATGGATGTGTTAATATGCGATGTGATGATGTTAATTTTGTTGAAGTTCATACAGGGATAGGCACAATCGTTTTAGTAAAAAAGTAAAGTTTAAATAGACAATCTCAATAGTAATTTTTTATTTAAAAATATTGAAGAGTTAATAAATATCTAGTTATTAACTTTTTTATATGTTATAATCTATTAGGTTTAAACTAGGGCAGTATGTAGTTTAATAATTAGAAAAGAGGAATGAAATGTATAATTATGATTACAAATTACCCGTTATAGTTAGTACATATAAATCGGATTATGGTAAGGGAAGAAAGGATATAATTTCTCATGATACGGAGTTTTTAGATCTATTTAATTATTCTCTTAGTAAAATAAATAAATCAATAGAAGTGTATGAACAAGTAATTAAGGAATTACACGACATATCCATTCATTCATGTAATCCTATTGAAGGAAAAATAAGCGCTTATCACGAAATAATAATGCGCAACTTAAATATCATATTAGATAAATTAAAGCCCAATGAGTTAGAACTTATAACCATTGAATACTACTTTATCGATAGAAAAGAAAAATTAGAAATAGTCAAATCACGGATGGATTTTGATAATGATATGCGCAATTTAGTTAAAAAAGCCAGAGATAAGAATCAATTTAGAAAGAAAAAGAAACAGAATGTCTAATTATTCTGTTTCTTTGTTTTCGAGCTCTTCATCTTCCATAAAGAATTCGCGAATATGACATCTAAACCTCTAGCTAAGAGAACAAGAGTAGGTATAGAAAAAGTCTGATAATAATTCATATTTTCAATATTATATATAAAGTGTGGATTAAAGAAAGTTTTCTCTGCTAACTCCTTTTTGGTAAGTCCGCGCATTTCGCGAATTCTCGTGATATTTTTACTTACTAATTCATAGACATAATTTTCATCATCTTTGCTAAACATTCCCATACTTAATACTTCCTTTCGTATGAACTTATAGATATATTATATCTTAAAGTTATAAATTATGCACCAGTTATATTTATTTGCACTAGATATTGTGTTATAATACTAATGTTAGAGAGGATGGTTACATGTTAACAAGAAAACAAAAAAGATTGATTTCCTTAGCAGCTATCTTTGTTGTATCAGTATTGTCAGTTGTCCTAACTTATACTGTTATCCACATTGATCTTTTACCAGCAAAATATTTAATATTATTTATTGCTATAATAGTAACATTAAATATTTTATCAGCAGCATGTTTGTTAGTTAAAAAAGTATGGACGCGAATAATCGCGGTTATAATTCACATCTTATTGATAGCAATGTCAGTTGCTGGCATTAATTATGTTGGTAAAGCTGATACGTTTTTAGATGATGCTTTTGAAAATTACACTTATGATATTACTAATTATAATATCATCGTCAATGCTACGAGCAAATATAATACCTTACAAGATTTGAACGGAAAAGATATATCTTATTTAAACTTCTATGAAGATATTGATCAAATAAAAAAGGAAGTTAGTAAAAAGATAGAGAATCCTGAATTTAAGGAACAAATAGATTTGTTTGTTACAACTGATTATCTTTTGAAAGATGAAATTTCTGCATTAGTAATTGACGATGGCTTTTTAGGCGCCTTAGATGAAAATTATAGTGATATAGAAAAGAGGATTAGAATCATTGACACCTTTGAGGTCAAAACCAAGGTAAAAAAGGAAGAAAATGTTTCAAATACTACAACTGCCCCAATTGATCCAAATGCTCCATCAACTACGACAACAGAGAAATTGGAAAAAATTAAATCAGGAGATTCCATAAACATCTATATATCGGGAAGTGACGCGCGTAGCAAAACCATACAAGCCAATTCGCGCAGCGATGTTAATATGATTTTAACAATAAATCCCAATACTAAGACAATACTTATGACGAGTATTCCACGTGATTATGAAGTTTTACCACATGGCAAGACGGGATTAACTGGAAAATTAAGTCATGTTGGAATCTATGGCTTGGAAACAACTAAACAGACTGTCGAAGATTTAATGGGAATAGAAATAAATTATGCCGTAAAAATGGGATTTTCTGCCGTCGTAGAATTGGTAGATCTTGTTGGGGGAATTGATATCAATAGTGATCAAGAATTTGACTCTTACCATATGAAAGGATGGCACGTAAAAAAAGGTATTAACCATATGGATGGGGCCCATGCCTTAGCCTATGCAAGGGAAAGATATGCCTACTCATCAGGAGATAGACATCGTGTTTTAAATCAACAGCAAGTTTTACAAGCTACGTTAAAAAAATTGATGAAAAGCCAATCTTTGTTAACTCAATATGATCAAGTATTAAGTTCTTTAAGCCAATTTTATATTACTGACGTTCCAAGAAGCGTAATATCAAAATATGTCAAGATGCAATTAAATAATATGACTTCATGGAAATTTAAATCGCAATCAGTTAATGGTGGTCGCAAATATGCTAAAACATTTAGTGCCCCTAATACGGACCTTTTTATTGCAACACCTGATTACAATTCGATTAAAAAGAGTCGCAATAAAATTAAACAAACGATAGAAGGATAGAACAAATTGATTAATTTCAATTTGTTTTCTTTTGTGCTATAATAATTGTTAGTTTGGAGATGAAAAAATGAAAAAAATACTACCAATTTTAAAATATGCCGTTATTATAATTATGATTATCTTATCGTGTCTATTCATAAAAAATATTACCGATTTAAATGTCTTGCCAACAAAGTATTATGTAATATTATTGCTGGTAATCATTTTACTTAATATTGGAGGGGCAATACTCCTATTATTAAAGAAAGTATGGACGAAGATTGTAGGAGGAATTATCTGTTCTTTATTATTGCTTATTTCCCTTATTGGCATATTCTCTTTAGGAGATGTAAATAAATTTCTAAATAAGGCATTCAATAATAATACAATTGAGATAAGCACTTATAAAGTTGTTACTTTAAAGTCGAGTAAATATGAAAAAATAGAAGATTTAAAAGATAAAGATTTAGGTTATTTATCTAACGATGAACATAGAGAAGAAGTTTTAAAAAATGTTGAAGATAAAGTCAGCACAGAAAAAAAAGAGTATGAAGACTTCTACAATATTTATCAAGATTTTATCACCGAAAAAATCGATGCTATGGTTTTAGATGTTGTTTACTTAGAGATATTAGGTGATGAATTTGGTTCTATATACGATTGCCTTGATACTTGTTCTTTTAATGATGATTATAAAGTGTTAGATACTTTTGAGATAAAAACTGAAAGAAAAATAACCGATAATCATATCGATGAGTTAAAGCCCTTTAATATCTTTGTATCGGGAAGTGATTCTAGGAGCAATGTTATATACAATAAATCTCGAAGTGACGTCAATATGATTCTAACGGTTAATCCCAATACGAAAACTGTTTTGATGACAACTATTCCAAGAGATTATTATGTTCAAGTCCATGGACAAACTGGTTTAAAAGACAAACTAACACATGCCGGAATATATGGAGTCGACATTTCAAGACAGACCGTTGAAGATTTATTTGATATAGAAATAGCTTATTCCATTAAGGTGGGCTTCCCATCAGTAGTTAAACTAGTTGACTTAGTTGGGGGAGTAGACATTGATAGTGATAGGGAGTTTAATTCATACCATATGAAAGGATGGACTGTTAAAAAGGGCATAAACCATATGGATGGTGCTCATGCCTTAGCATATTCAAGAGAAAGATATGCCTATACTTCAGGAGATAGACATCGCGTATTAAATCAACAACAAGTACTTGAAGCTGTTATCAAGAAAGTTATTACAAATAAATCCTTATTGCTCAAATATAATGAACTATTAAACTCTTTAAGTGAACTATATCGAACTGATATGCCTAAAGATGTCGTAACTCTTTTAGTTAAAGATCAATTAGAGAATATGAATTCATGGAACTTTGAATCCCAGACAGTCAGTGGATCTGATGCTTCATCGCCAACTCATACAGCACCAAAGTCAAAACGTTATGTTATGATTCCGTATGCTCAAGATGTTAAGCGAGCTCATGATAAAATTAATGAAATAATGAATAACTGAAAGGTTTAAAACTTTTCAGTTTTTTAATGTATTAAACTATGCGAATAACACAAAATATTAATGGTGATACAATGGCAAGAGTTTTATTTATAGTAGGATCAAGAAGAAAGGGAAATAGTTATCATTTAATGCAGCGTATAAGCGATGCCTTAGCGGAAAATCGCATTAGCAGTGATAATATAATTCCTGGAAATCAAAAAATATATCTATGCACCGGCTGCATGGACTGCGATAAAAATGGCATATGTGATTTTAATGATGACATGAAAAATAATATTGATAAGATAAATGCAGCAGAAGTATTGATCTTTATTACTCCAACTAGATGGAACACCTTATCGGGTGATTTAAAGATTTTTATCGATAGACTAAATCCCTTATATAGCATAAAAGGCCTTAAAAATAAAAAAATAATTGTCTTATGCATAGGTTCCAAGACGCATAATGAGTATTCGACAGATGGCGCCTTAACATCCTTAGGTTTATTTATTGAAAGTGCTGAAGCCAATTTAATCTATCAAAACCAATTTGACTGTTGTCTTGACTTTACCGATATCTTAAAACAAGAAGAAAAAATTAACAAAGTTATTAAAGATATTGTCAAATGCTTAGAGTAATTGTCGAAAACAATTAGAAAAATTGCTATAATATTAATGGTGATATTATGGCATCAGTTATTATACATTTAGCAGTAGCTAAGAAAGTCAATGAAGTATTAAAGAGAAATCAAAACGAATTATTTTTGGGTGCGATGGCTCCTGATGCAGCTAAGTTAGTTGGTTCATCGAGGAAAATAAGTCATTTTATAACGAATCCCAACAGTGATACTCCAGAACTTAATATATTTTTAGATAAGTATCAAGAAGACTTAGATGATACTTTCGTCCTTGGTTATTTTATACACTTAGTTACGGATGTTTTATGGTTTGATGAATTCTTAGTTAATTTTGTCAACGAAAACATTATTACGACCAAGACAGGCGAAAAACTAGTATTAGAAGACCAAGACGTTTTAGATATCATCTATAATGATTTTACGAGTATGAACCAAGAAGTAGAGAAATATTATGATTTAAATTTAGATGAATTTTATACTTTGCCAACACTGCCTAAAAGTCGTATTAAAGAATTTCCCGAAGATTATTTTTACGAAGTAATAAATAAGATAAAGTTGATAAATGAAAAAAAGGGAAATTATAGTTATCTTTTTAATATTAACCAAATAGTGCCCTTTATTGAATATGCAGCTGTATACTGTTTAGATGAAATAAAACGTATAGGAAAAACGACACTTTAAAAATGTGTTGTTTTTTTGTATAATAAGGAAGTGATGTTATATGGAAACACTTAATGAAGAACTAATAAAAAAGATATCTAAGGGTAAAAAAGAACCCAAATGGATGTTAGAATTTCGTTTGCAATCTTATCAAAAGTTTTTGGAATTAGATAATCCCGACTTTGGACCTAAGATAGATATTGATTTTGCTAATATAAATTATTACAAAAAAGTGGGAAATTCGACGGATAATTGGAAAAATGTCTCTTGTGATATTCGCAATAAATTTAAAGCTTTGGGAGTCATTGATGCCGAAGAAAAACATTTGAGTGGTGTAACTAATCAATATGAAAGTGAAGTTATTTATCACTCTGGCAAAGATGAATTAAAGGATAAAGGTGTAATATTTTTATCTAGTGATGATGCGTTGAAGCAATACCCCGAGTTGTTTAAAGAGTATTTTAACAATCTAGTTAAATATGATGAAAATAAATATACAGCTCTTAATGGAGCCTTGTGGAGTGGAGGTTCTTTCATATATATTCCTCCTCACACTAAATTAGATCGACCACTACAGAGTTATTTTAGAATTGATTCTATTGCCTTGGGGCAATTTGAAAGAACGATTATAATTGTCGATGAGGGAGCAGAACTTTCCTATATAGAAGGATGTACAGCTGAGTCTCATTCAGCAAATTCTCTCCATGCTGGTGTCGTCGAAATATATGTTAAAAAATCGGCTAAATGTAAATATTCTACTATTCAAAACTGGAGTAATGATGTCTACAATTTGGTAACCAAAAGAGCTATAGTTTTAGAAGATGGCAAGATGGAATGGGTAGATGGCAATATCGGCAGTAAAGTTACGATGAAATATCCCTCATGTATTCTAATGGGAAAAAAAGCAGTGGGTAATTCTATTTCTATTGCCTATGCCAAAGATTATCAAGAGTTAGATGCCGGAGCTAAAATGATCCATATTGGTGAAGAGACAAAGAGTAATATCATCTCTAAGAGTATAGCCAGTACTCATGGAACAGCCAATTACCGAGGAACGACAAAAATATGTGAAAGTGCCAAAAATTCCTATGCGCATATTAAATGCGATACGATAATGCTAGATGACGAATCGATAAGTGACACAATACCTAAAAATGTCGTCTTAAATGATTCGAGTATTTTAGAACATGAAGCTACTGTTTCTAAGATAAGTGAAGAAAAATTATTCTATCTTATGAGTAAAGGACTAACGGAAAATAAAGCCAAGGAACTATTGGTAATGGGCTTTATCGATGATTTTAAAAGAGAATTACCTATGGAATATGCTGTTGAATTAAATCGTCTAATGCGTGAAATTAGTTAAAAAGTTAAATTTTATCAATTTTAATAAATAAAATGTCGAAGCAATATGAATAATTTAAAAATTATTTAACCTCGACATTTTTATTTTGTCGAAATACTATTGAATTATTAAATTTGCGACTTTGACCACCTCGTCACATTCGTGATAACTTCATATCAGAAAGGAGGTAATCATGCATAATCTAGTTTATTTGATTGGTAGACTTACAGAAGATCCGGAAGTTAAAAAATTTGATGATGAAAAGAGTAGACTATCAATTAATCTAGCAGTACAGAGAAGTTTTAAAAATGAAGATGGAATTTATGAAACTGACTTTATCAGATGCATCTTATGGAATGGTATTGCAAGTCATACCAGTGAATATTGTCATAAGGGCGATTTAGTTGGCATAAAGGGCCGTCTTCAAACGCGCAGTTATGAAGATAAAGGTGAAACCAAATACGTTACAGAAGTAATCGTTGATCGTGTTTCATTTTTAGCAAGCAAAAAGGGCGAAGAGTAAAAAACAAACGCATTTTCTTACCAAATAAAAGGTGGATTTTTCCATCTTTTTATTCATTTATATATCTAATAGTGCTATAATGAATAATAGGAGTTGATTGATATGGAAATTATAAAGGCAATATTCTTTGGTATTGTTGAAGGTATAACTGAATGGTTGCCAATATCTTCTACAGGACATATGATTTTGTTAGATGAATTTATTCATTTGGGAGTAAGCAAAGAATTTTATAAGTTATTTGAAGTTGTTATTCAACTAGGTGCTATACTTGCCGTTGTCTTACTTTACTTTAAAAAGATTTTCCCTTGGGGCTTTGGCAAGACCAAGGAAGATACTAAAAACACCTTTGGTCTTTGGGGTAAGATATTAATTGCCTGCGTACCAGCAGCCATTATTGGAATACTTTTTGATGATTGGTTAGACGAACATCTATACAATAGTGTTGTTGTATCCCTAATGCTAATAATCTATGGTATTATATTTATCGTTATAGAATCTAAAAATGTTGGTTCTGGAAAGACGGATAATGTCAATAAAATTACTGTTAAACAAGCTTTGGGAGTTGGTGTATTTCAGTTATTAGCCTTAATACCTGGAACAAGTAGAAGTGGTGCTACTATAATTGGCGGTTTATTACTTGGTTTAAAGAGAAGTGTTGCAGCAGAATTTACCTTCTTCTTAGCTATTCCCGTAATGGCTGGAGCATCATTACTAAAACTATTAAAATATGTCATGGAAGTCGGATTTGTTTTCGAAGCAACAGAACTTATCATTTTAGGTGTTGGTTGTCTAGTCGCCTTCCTAGTCAGTGTCATAGTTATTAGATTCTTAATGAACTATATTCGCAAACATGACTTTAAAATATTTGGATACTACCGTATCGTTTTAGGTATATTAGTATTACTATATTTCTTTTTACTAAAATAGACTTTTTTAAGTCTTTTTATTTGGTCTTCTAAGTGATATAATACCTTAAAAAAAGCGGGTGATAATATGGTTGGAACTAAGTATTTATCTTTGGAAATAAGTGAATATTGTAATCTTGATTGTAAACATTGTATGCAAGGAGAAAAGCAAAATGTCTATATGAGTGATGAAGTCATCAGGAACACTTTTAGAAATATCAATAAAATAGAAGAATTGATAATAACGGGAGGAGAAGTGTTTCTTTGCTATGAAAGAGTTAAGATTGTTCAATCGTAACCAATGGCTGTATTTATGATGAGAGAATCTATGCCTTATTAGATGCTTATTTCGGTAATTATTATGCCATTTACATAAGCAATGATGATTATCATGATAAAAGTATAGCAAGAGTTTATCAAGGAAAGAAAAACTCTGATAATCCCGAATTAAATCCTCAAACATTAGAGGACGTAAAGAGAAATATGCTTAAGCATATGATGCGCGATAGTTTCGAGGATTTTAAGGGATTAGGAAGTAAACTTATAGATGTTGGAAGAGCAAGACAAATTGCGGGAAGTAAGCATTGCTTCGAAGTAATGGGGTACTTCTATCAGGAATTTCCTAACTACTTTTTAGTGGGGCCCATAGTTTTTGTGAGTGCTACAGGTGAAGTCTGTGAGGGCAATGATGAGATAGCAAGTTATAAAAAACATAGCATTGGCAATATTCTTAATGAAGATCTAATAACTATGGTTAAGCGTGGAGGCATTAGAAAACAATTTGGCATTGCCGAAGAGTTCTTTCAATTTCTAGGAGAGAGAATCGAAGCCTATGATACTTTGAAGGGACCACACTATCACATCATCGATGGAAAAATGGTCGAAGTCGAATTAGTTCGCGATAATGCTAGTGAAGAGGAAATGGAGCGCTTCATAAAATTTTTGCTGGGAGAACCATTAAGCAAAGAGAAGATATTGTCCTATGATTTTTCTAGGTATCCCTATGATGTAAGTTTAGTAGAACATGTGGAATAAATAATTTTTTTAGTTTATAATGGAATAGTAAGGAATGATAAAAAATGCGTGCAGTAGTTACTGGTGGAGTAAAGGGATTAGGTAGAGCCTTTACTTTAGAATTATTAAATAGAGGATATGAAGTAATAGCTACTTATTTGACGAGTGAAAAAGAAGCAAAAGAATTGGAAAGTAAATATGAAAATTTAAAATGTTTCAAGTGTGATGTTACAAATCAAGTGGAAGTCAGCAAATTCTTTTGGGAAATGGATGATTTAGATCTCCTCATCAATAATGCTGCCATTGCCAAAGATGAAAATTGGCTTTTTAAATCCCTCGATAATTTTATGGAAGTAGTTAAAGTAAATCTTGGCGGAGTTTTCATCGTTTCAAGATATGCTGTAACGCGAATGATGGGGGGGACGATTATCAACATCAGTAGTAATAATACCCTTGGCTATCACAATCCTATTAGCATGGATTATGATGCTTCAAAGGCCGGAGTTAATATGTTAACTAAAGATTTTGCTGATGCCTTAAAAGAGTTAGAGATTAAAGTAGTCGCGATTGCTCCTGGATGGATAGATACTGAAGCAATTAAAGAGGCTGATCCCAAATATATTGAAGCAGAACTTGCTCGCGGTGACCAAAGTGAATTAATTGATCCTAACTTGCTTGCTAAAAAAATTCTTGACGATATGCCAAATTATAAAAGTGGCGATATCATTGAAATTAAAGAGGTGGAACATGAAAGACATAAAAAAATTAATTAAAGAGTGTGAAAGTGAACTAGTAAGTGAATTTGCTAATATTGATGAAACAGCATTTTTTTATTCTGAAAAAGTTTTAAAAGCCATGCAGAATAATCACCTTAGTGAAGGAGCTTTTACCGAGACGACGGGATACGGTTACAATGACTTAGGAAGAGACACTATCGAAAAAATATATGCCGAAATATTTGCCTCAGAAGATGCCATTGTTCGCAACCAATTTGTCTCTGGCTCGCATGCTCTAAGTGTAACTTTATTTGCCTTATTGAGACCCAATGATTTGTTGCTATCCATATCAGGTCTTCCCTATGATACCCTCCATGAAGTAATAGGTATCAAGGAAAATGCCTCTTCTTTGAAAAGTTTTGGCGTTCGTTATGATGAGATAGACTTAGTTAATGATGATTTTGATTATGAAAAGATTGCTGAATATTTAAAAAATAATAAAGTTAAAGTTATTGAGATTCAAAGAAGTAAGGGATACTCAACGAGAAAAAGTTTGACAATTGAAAAATTAGAGAAGGTCATCAAATTAATTAAATCCATTGATAAAGATGTCATCATTATGATTGATAATTGCTATTGCGAGTTTGTTGAGAAAGTCAATCCTATTGAGGTGGGAGCCGATGTCGTCGTTGGATCATTAATCAAGAATTTAGGTGGTGGTATAGCACCTAATGGTGCCTATGTCGTTGGACACAAAGCTTTGATTGACCTCGTTGGTGAAAGACTTACTTTACCTGGAGAGGGAAGAGAAGTAGGTCCGACTTTAGGCGTTAACAAGGCAATATTGCAAGGACTTTTTTATGCTCCATCGGTCGTGGCAAGTTCTCTAAAGATTGCCGTTTTAACGGCTCTAGTTATGACGAAACTTGGCTATAAAGTTAGTCCCGAATATAATGAAGCAAGAGCTGATATCGTCGAAAACATCGAATTTAATGATGCAGATTTATTGATCAAATTTGTCCAAGGTATTCAAGCTGGTTCACCTGTTGATTCCCATGCTTTACCCCTTCCTTGGGATATGCCGGGTTATAGTGATCAAGTAATAATGGCAGCCGGAACATTTACGCAGGGAAGTAGTATTGAACTTTCTTGTGACGGACCAATAAGACCACCATACATTGCTTACATGCAAGGTGGATTAACTTATGATTATGGAAAATTAGGACTAATAAGTGCCATAGAGCATTTGAGAAAGTAGGTTATTTATGGAAGTAGTTTGGAATTTAAATCATCTATATACCTCAAAAGAGGAATGGGAAAAATCCTCTTTATTATTAGAAGAGACAATAAAGAATTTAGAAAATATAGATATCTTAGAATCTAAAGAAACTCTTGTTAACTTTTTAAGACAGTTAAATGATTGTTACAGTCTAGTGGAAAGAGTTTATCTCTATCCCAAGCGTCTCTTAGATTTAGACAATACATTAATAGATGCTAAAGAGATGATGAATCATGCAATTGATCTTTATAATGCCTATTTAAAACAGGAAAATTACTATAAAAAGGTACTAGTTCAAAATAAGAATCGAGTATTAAAATTAATTCCTGAAGATGATTATTGGTATAGATATCTTTATTTAATTCTAAGAAAGAAAGATCATATAGCTAGTGATGACATCATCAGTGAATATAATAAAGCAATCCCCGATATTAGGAATAGATATCAAACTTTACTAAATGACAAAATTAAATTTGATGATATTTTATGCGATGGGAAGGAAATTGAAGTAACGCGCAAAAATTATTCGCATCTTTTAGAAAGTGAAAATCAAGAAGATAGGTACAAAGCCTTCGCATCCTATATGAATGGCTATGGGAATTATGCCGAAGAGATTACTAATCTCTATCTTGAAAAGATTATGCATGACATCAAACTTTTTCAAAGTGAAGGATATCATAGCTTAATTGAAAAGAAACTCTTTGAATTGGAAATAAATCCTGAGACATTAGATAATGTCATTCAAAGTGTCAATGCGCACTTAGATATTATGCATGATTTTATTAAGATAAAAAAGGAAAGATCCGGTCTAAATGAATTTCACACATATGATACTTATGTTGCATCTCTTGGTGGCACGATGCGAAAATTAGAATATGAAGAAAGCGTTAACTTAGTTAAAGAAGCATTAAAACCTTTGGGAAGTGAATATGCCAAAGTAATTGATGAGATGCTTTTAAATGGTTGGATTGATGTCTATCCCCAAGAACATAAGCGTCTAAATCCTTCAACCGCGATATCCTTTAATGGTGTTCCCTATATTTTGCTCAATTATGTTAAAAACTTAAATGGAGCTCGTACTCTTGCTCATGAAGCAGGTCATGCCATTCATACATATTTTTCCGCATCGACAAATAAAGTTGAATATTTTGAATTTGATCTATTCTTGACAGAGATAGTTTCTAAAGTTAATGAGATCTTGTTCAATGAATATCTCTTAAGTCAAGCAAGTGATGAAGAAAGCAAAAAGGAGATATTAAGTAATATTGTTGGAAGTCTTGGAAATTCTTTATTTAATCAAACTATGACGACGGAATTTGAACATCAAGTAATTAAAAAAATGGAAGCTAATGAAAATGTCGATTTAGAATACTTAAATAATCTCTATTTAGAAGTAATGAAAAAGTATAATGGCGAGAGTTTGACCCTTGACGAATTGAATAAATATGGTTGGCTATTAGTTACGCATTTGGTGTGGCAAGAAAGTTATTATCTATATCAATATGTCACTGGTTTAGCTCTAGGAACGAGTATTGCCTTAAAAATAATGAAAGATAAGTCTTATGTAGATAAGTATCTTGAACTATTAAAAGTTGGAAGAAGTAAATCCATTGAAGATGCCCTAAAGATAGTTGATGTCGATATTAATGACAAGAATTATGTGATGGAAGCCTTGAATTACTTAAATGAGAAGATTAAGGAACTAAAAAGATAAATATTATTTAGGGGGGAAAATATGCATAGCAATGAAATTATTTTAATGAGTGATGAGATAAAGAAAGTCATCACCTCTAAAAGAGCCAGTGTTGATGTCGAAAAATTTATCTTTTCCCATCTTGAAAATTTAGAGATAGAAATTACTAATCGCGAGGCAAAGAAGGCTTCACTTCTAGTTTATGAAGAAAAAATGGCTGGTTGGTGTTATGAAACTACGGAAGCTATGTCCGTTTTCTTTGAACACGCTTATCTCGTAAGAGGTTATCTAAATAACCATGGGCGAAAATATTATCATGCCTGGTTAGAGATCTTTTATGACGGCGAACTTTATGTCTTTGATCCCGCTTTAAATATTCTTTGTCCAAAGAAGGTTTACGATACAACATTTGAGACATACATGAAAGTTTCCCTTTCATCGAATATTATTAGGGAATCTCTAATTGAAGTTTTAGAGGGAAAAACACCAAAATATGTTCCACATTTTGATAAAAAAACGAATGAAGAAGTATTAAAATTTGGATTATTTTTGGAGAGTATGCAACCCGATTATGGAGTAAGTGTTCCTTATTCTGATGATTTATTATCGCCTTTTTATCGCAATAAATCAGCCTATAAAGGAAAGATTGAAGATAATAAAATAAAATCTTTGCGAGTTCACTTCTTTGATGATGAGGCCTAATATCAATGAGCCTCTTTTTTTTATTTTAATTTTATTATATAATTAGATTAATGGAGTTGGTAGTATGAAAAAGAAAATTCGCATCATTATTATATCAATAATTGTCTTTATAGTTGCAACATTTACAGGAGTAAATATGTTGTTAAATGGTGATGCCATACTTAAAAATTTTGTCATTAAAAGTGTAACTAATAACTTTACAAAATTTACGGTGGAGTATGAAAGTGTCCCAGCCGCCGAATATTATAGAATTGCCATAATAAGTGCTGATGATCGCAAAGTTTTTGAAACAACTAGCACGGATACAAAAGTTGATATTGAACTTACCAATTTAATTAATAATAAGGAATATTCTTTAATGGTATATGCCTACGATAAACTAGGGGATTCTAGACCAGCTAAAGAGGATTATACTTTTACCTGGAATGAACCAACTATTAAAACCGATTCATCAATTCTTCTTAATAATAAGGATTATACATTG
>CAJTKV010000046.1 GCA_910577075.1 uncultured Bacilli bacterium | reverse complement strand
ATATACTTGTATCACTTAAGATATATTCGATCATCTCTAAGTGTTCCCTTATTTCTGTATCATTTTCCCCTAAGAAGACAAATTTATCATATGCTTGATTATACATGGCATATGGATGCATATTCTTAAATTCTCTCATAGCACTTCTTAAGAATGCATCTATAGAATCTTTTTCCATATTTATTGAATACATCAATGATAATACATATATTATTTTATCCATTGATAACGTCTCTTTTATTTTCTTATCATCTATATCATAATATGTACCAATTTCCCTCAATGTTTGATTCAAACTTGTCTGTTTTTTAGGAACTGTTATCTCATCTTTTTTCTCTTTTGTTTCTACCTTTTTATCATCGCTTTTTTTCTCAACTGGCATATCACTGCTATTTATATTCCCTATATTTTCTAATATCTCATACAAGGTCTTATCTAACTTATTATTTTTCTTTAAAAACTTTATTATGCGATTGGCTAAATGTCTAAAAGAAATCATATTCATATATATAAATATCTCTTGATAAGCATTTTCATCTAAATCAGATGTTTTACTAGAGAATATTCGATAAAGATGACAACAAGCATTTTTATATTGTGTATAATCCTTTTTTGTCTCATTAAAGCGTTTTAGCAATTCAGATCTAGCATCCATATTTTCTGGCCTTGTATCCTTAAAATAATCTTCAAGTTGATTATTTCTTAAAATCTCAATTATCTCATCACGTGTAATATGATCATAATCAAAATCTAATAATTGATGAACGTCCGGAACAAAGACATTTGTATCAAGTGAGCCATCTATTTCACTATTATTCTTTAAAATACGAAAAAGTAATCTCATTTGATAATTAGTATCAAACTTAATATATTTAAAAATTTTAGCTAATTGATCAAACTCTAAAAACACATCTGCTTTCTCTAAATCCAAAAAATCTAGAAATGCTTCCAATGAAAAAATCATATCAGTACGTTCAGGATTTTCCTCTTGTACTTCTTTTTCACATTTATCATAAAGACCCTTGTTATTTTCATTCATCCAACGCAAAAAGCCTATTTTATCATTGCTTATATCATTAACAACCTTATTTAGTGTTACTTCCTTACTCATAGATGTCAAAGAACTTGAGTTTTCTACACGACGATCTATTTCTTTAATCGCACTGAATGCTATTGATTTAACAGCTTTAATATAAACCTCACTAGTCTCTTCATATAGCAATTTCTCTAAACTTTTTTCCAATTCCTCTTTTATTTCTTTCATATTTTTTCTTCCTATTCTTCATTATATAAGTTGTTTTTTTGCACAAGTCTTTTCATATGTATAATCATTGCCTATTATATCACCTATTGCTTTTATCTCTTCTTCCACCATCTCTTTTATTTCCGCATACTTATCACTAGTACACATAAAGATAGCAAAATCACTTAATAGATATTCGATCATATCAAGGTGTCCCTTAATATCTGAATTACTACTCATCTTTACAAATTTATCATATGATTCATAATAAATTACAAAGGGGTTGCCCTTAAAATATTGATGCATTACGGAACCGAGGAACTTATCTATCACTTTACTTTCCATATTAATAGAATACATCAATGATAAAAGGTAAATAATTTCATTTAATGACAAAGGCATTTTAGTTTTAAAGTTTTCTAAATCGTATAATTTTCCTATTTCATAATATACTTGATTTAACTTTCTCTGTTTTATTACCGGTTTGCTTTCCGTATTGCTTGAAGTTTCTCTAGTATCAACCCCTAACTTCTTAGCATTCTCCTCATTGTCATTAGCTAATTTCTTTTGCTTTTTTAATAATTTAACTAATCTATAGGCAAGATGATTAAAGAATATCTCATTCATATTTTTAATAATCGTTTGATAATCTTCCTCCGTTAATTCTTTCCAATCGCGATTCAATATATCATCAAGTGTATTTGAAGCTCGCTGACGTACTGTAAAATCCAATTTTGTCTCTTCATATCTTTTCTCTACTTCATCCCTACCACGTCTATTCTCGTAAGTCTCATCATCTAAAAATGCCTCAAAGCGATGTTCT
This sequence comes from uncultured Bacilli bacterium, assembly GCA_910577075.1. GTDB lineage: Bacteria > Bacillota_I > Bacilli_A > RF39 > UBA660 > CAG-582. Next base: position 12,084 of record CAJTKV010000046.1, on the reverse strand, counting down.
GAAAATACTGTACGTAGTTCATCTTTATCCATATATTTATATTCATATTCCATAAGAGCATTGACATTAGGTACAAATGTCGGCTCATCAGAATTGACGTCTAATTTGTGATTTGCCCTAATTATATTTAATAATACTTTTATTTGACTCGTAGTATTTAAATTAATATATTTAAATATCTCTGCTAATTTATCAAACTCCAAAAACACTTGATGTTCCTCTAGACATAGATAATCAATAAAACTGCTTAAAAGATGTATAATATACGATCTATCATAATTATCAATTCTAACTCTCTCCTCACATTGAGCAATCATTTTTTCTCTCTCAACTTCCGTTAATTCACGATAATATTCAGAATCATCTTTTAAAACTTCATTATTGATGAAAGCACATACATCCGCATGTTCTTGATTCCTTAAATTTTCCAGATGACTTTCTAGTTCTTTTATTATTTCTTCCATAACTACTCTTCCTATTCTTTATTTAGCTTATTTTAACAGTTTCTTAGCTTCCTCTATTTCATAAGTGAAATTTCCATTAATTGCTTGCATTATCTCGTTTAACTCTTCTTCAACCAATCTCTTAGTTTCTATATACTTGTATCACTTAAGATATATTCAATCATCTCTAAGTGTTCCTTTATTTCTGCATTATTTTCCCCTAAGAAGACAAATTTATCATATGCTTGATTATATATGGCATATGGATGCATATTCTTAAATTCCCTCATAGCACTTCTTAAGAATGCATCTATAGAATCTTTTTCCATATTTATTGAATACATTAAAGATAATACATATATTATCTTATCCATTGATAATATCTCTTTTATTTTCTTATCATCTATATCATAATATGTGCCAATTTCTCTCAATGTTTGATTCAAAGTTGTCTGTTTTTTTGGCATTGGAGCATTTTCGCTTTCTTTATTTGCCCTAAGTATATTATCTTTTTTCATTTCTCTCTTACGCGATTCCAAAAGACTGCTCATTTTCTTTTCCTCTTCATGATCTAAATACTTAATCAAACGATACGTCAAATCTGGAAAATAAAGATTATTCATACACTCATCAATAATAGCATTATCTTCTTCTGTTCTTGGAGTTTTCCCAATTGTTTGCACTAGGAGAATACAGTTATTTTGCAGATCTGTAACATCGACACAATTAGCCTGCATATATTCTCTCAATTCATCCTGTGCCTTCTCTGCCTGCGGATTATCTTCATTCAAGAATTTCTCTATCCTGTTATTTTTTACAATATCCGTAATTTGCTCCTTACTCAAATGACGGAAACGATGTTGAAGCATCTCTTCATAATCTGGCTTAAAAACATAAAATTCCTTTTGGCTAAAGCATTTATAATTTGCTTCTATAATCTCTATAAAAATCTCTAATTGAATCTGCGCTGAAATTCCCAAATTATCGAGTAATGTCTTTAGCTTTGCAAATTCAGAAAAGACTGATGTCAATCTCAAAGTCAATAAATTCTTTAAGCAACTAATATCATAAGTGCGCTCTTTGTTATTGGCCTTTATATACGAAGAAACACTTTCAAATAGATGCTTATTAAAAAAATTAATATATCCCACAGCAAAATTGGTATTGCCGATATTTTCTAAATTTTTCTCCCTTGTCATCTCCTGCAAAAAATTATCGATAAAATCATCATCAACTGGCAACTCTTTGGTAGAAATATATTCCTTTCCCACTTTTTTAAAGGCATCATAATAGATATACTTATGACCGAAATAGGAAAATGTTCCTCTCTCAATAACCATCTCGCATATATCTCTTAACTCTTTTTCTACTAAAGTTTTATATATTTTTTTAATCTCATTAACTGCCTTAGACATCTTTTTTCCCCCTTTAACATAATTGCCCTATATTTTACCACAAAAATAAAAAAAGTAATAGAAAAACCTTTACTTATTACTTTTTTACTTATTTTTAAACACTATTTAAGATGTTTTTATGTAATTTTAACTCTTTTTCTCGCTATTTTCCTTTTTGTATCTTCTATATTTCCAAAAAAAGTCTATAAAAACGATAACAGTCTCAATAATAATTAACTGCAATAAATCCAATTTGAGAAAATATCCCAAAATAAGAACGATAATAATACTAAATACATATTGTATTACCATATCCCCTAGATTTTTCTTTATATACTCTTTCATAAAATACACCTACCATCTATATTCCAAAGTATTAAAACAAATTCTTGCCTCTATTTCACTTTGCCAATACGATTAAACGGAAATAATATCAACTGCGTAGTTCCGCTTATATTCTTCTTATCAACCGTTCCAATCATTCTCGAATCCTTAGAATTAATGCGATTATCGCCCATTACATAATATTCGCCCTCAGGTATCTCGACATCCTCGCCATTACAAATTTTCGTATCAATAACGCATGTGGCATTTTTGGCTTCATCAGTTATAAAATTCTCTTCAACAGCCTCACCATTGATATAAAGTGTAGCAACTTCTCTTTCTTCCTCATCTTTTGTTATTTCATATCTAATTTTTTCTCCTGGTAGACCAATTACTCTCTTAATAAGTTTACCACTATCAGTCGATATAACTACAATATCAAATCTCTTAATGCCTCGAGTTTTAGGAGTCAATTTGTAAAGTAACATATGATCTCCATTATATAATGTAGGAGACATACTTGAACCATTTACTTTTATTGGCGTTGCTATAAAAGTTCTTATAAGCACGACAAATACAATTATAATTACATAAGGCATATATTCTAACACCATATCTTTATGCGCTTTTTTAGTATTATTTTCTACTTCCTCATCATTCACATTTTTTTCTATATTTTTATCTTTATTCTTAGCCATATAAATCACCACACTAATTATAGCATAAGAAATAAATATTGTTAATTATATTTGACAACAAAAAAAGAGAAAATTAATTTCTCTCTTTAACTTTATATTCCCCAGCCATATTATCGATAAAGTTAAGTTTAGCACGACGTACCATACCTTTTCTTACGACAACAACTTTATCAATTAATGGTGAATTCACTTTGAATACTCTCTTAACAGCTATTCCTCCACTTTTCTTTCTAACAGTGAAAGTTCTGCTGATAGAACCACCCTTTATTGCTACAACTAATCCTTCGAAAGCTTGAATTCTACTTGTCTTACCTTCTTGAATCTTGTAGTCAACTCTAACAGTGTCTCCAACACGAAATTCAGGAATATCATTTCTTACTGACTTAGCATTTACCTTATCAACTAAATTCATAAGAACACTCCTTTCTAAAATTACACCCATACAATCATGAAATTAATTTCAGCGGATTACATTTAGCTTTTTATTCAAAAGCATATATATTTTAGCACATATTATAATATATTACAATACCTATTTTAAATTAACTTAATTGGGATATTTACATACGGGATTGAGTTTTTTCTTTACAGCATCTTCTTTTAAGTTTTTGATATTATTTATTAGCGCCTCATCTATATCCTCAGGATTGCGACTTAATAGATCATATAAACGAGCACGATACTCGGTTTCTGCTTTATGATAATAGTCATCGAGCATTAAATCGTGGATAGCCTTTTGCATTTCCTCTAAAGAGATAAAACCTTGTAAATACTCCATTCGCTTGTGAACAATCAAAAGATCAACTTCATTTTGGCGCACTTCTTCTTTATTTAAAACCAAATCCTTTAAAATATCAATTACATCTGCAAAGTCTCCTTGATTTTCCAGTAGCAAAAATAATTTATTCCATAGTTCTCCTTTTTCCTCGGATAACTCATCACTTTCCTCATTATATGATTTAAAAGCCGCCAGACATCTCTCCCGCTGAATATCTTTATCCATCCCATCTAAAAGGCGAAAAATTGTACAATTATCAATAATTTTTTTAGCCATATTGTCACCCTAAAACAAGAACATATCTATTTAGACTTAATCTATAATTTCTTTTAGTAATTGATTTAAAATCTTATTTCTATTTTCCCCAGCCTTAGTATCAATTAACCTTAAGCCATATTTATTGCATTCTCTAACTAATAGCTGATTTCTCTCATAAAATCTTTTTACACAAGAATCTAAGTATTCATCATTTACTTGAGCAATCCAATCTGTTGGCTTAGCATAATGTATTACATTGAATTTTATTTCCTCTAAATTACAACTTGGATATGCCAGAAAATAAACTTTAACTTTTTCTTTATTTTGTAATGCGTCGATATCTTCGGGCAAAAAATCATACATATCTATTACAGAATCAATTCCTTCATTCTCTGCTTCTTCAATTGCTTTATTAACAATATTTTCAAAAAAGGCAAATTTTAAGTTGTCAGAAAAATCATCTATTTTTAAATTAAAGCCTTCTTCAATTGCACTAAAAATATTATCAAATGATATTCTATTATAGCCTTTTTTAATTAACATATAGGATAATGTACTTTTCCCGCTCCTAGCATTTCCCCCTAAAATTACTACTTTAGCCATTTTTACTTTTTCTCCTCTCACGTCGGATTCCTAGTCTAACCCACTAATAAAACTATATTCTAAAAAAGAAGAAATTAATCTTCTTTTGGCCAATCAACGCTAATTTTTCCATCGACATACCTAATCTTTATATTAGGATCAATAGCTTCCTTAGTAACGGGATGATATAATTCCTCCATATAGCCATTTTCATATAACATATTTATCGTCACTTCATCGGCACATCTATTTTCTAAAAAGCATCTTTTAGCATAATATTCTACCTTGCTCTGCATAGCATATACGAGTTTTTCCTCATGCTCTGCATTAATGCGTATCGTTGTCACCGCGGCAACCACACCAATAAGAATAAATACAGTTATAAATATAATGGTAAAATTACTTATTCTTTTCATAATAATCCCTCATAAATTGGTCGCGATATTGAAGTAAATTGTCATTCTTAATGGCTTCACGAATATCTTCAGTTAGACGAATAAGAAAGCGAATATTGTGAATTGAGAGAAGTCTAGCTCCAAAAGTCTCTTCGGCATTGATAAGATGCTTAATATAGCTTTTTGTGTAATGTTTACAAGCATAACAATCACAATTTTCATCTATTGGCGAAAAGTCCTCCTTATATTTGGCATTCTTTAAATTAATTTTGCCATACTTCGTAAAGGCATGTCCATGACGAGCTAATCTCGTTGGTAAGACACAATCAAAGATATCAATTCCGCGAATAACTCCCTCTAAAATATCTTCTGGTTCTCCAACTCCCATGAGATAACGCGTCTTATCATCGGGAATATATGGTGTTGAATATTCTATTGCCTTATACATATCCTCTTTTGATTCATGATCATTGGCAACCCCACCTATACTATATCCATCGAAATCCATCTTAACAGTTTCCTTAGCTGAGTATGCTCGCAAATCTTCAAAATATCCTCCTTGAATTATTCCAAATAAAGATTGATTAGGATTATTATGGACATCTTTTCCTCTCTTCGCCCATCTAAGAGTCCTTTCGATGCTATTTTTCATATATTCATAATCAGCACTCGCTGGTGGACATTCATCAAAACTCATAGCAATATCACTATCGAGTTTATTTTGAATTTCAATACTTTTCTCGGGAGTTAAAAACAATTTATCTCCATTAAGATGATTTTTAAAATAAACGCCCTCTTCCGTAATATTCTTAGGTTTGGCAAGGGAAAATACTTGAAATCCTCCGGAATCAGTCAATATTGGACCATCCCAATTCATAAATTTATGCAAGCCTCCTGCGCGGTTAACAGTGTCTTCTCCTGGACGCAACCACAAATGATAAGTATTTGAAAGAATTATTCCGGCATTCATATCTTTTAATTCTTCAGGAGATAAGGTCTTTACTGTTGCTTGTGTACCAACTGGCATAAACATTGGGGTATCAAATGTTCCATAATTAGTCTCCAATTTGCCCAATCGCGCATTAGTATGTGCTTCTTTTTTTATTAAATTATATTTTATCTTCATAAAATCAACCTCTAATAAAATTATACCATAGTGATCACCATTTTTGAATTACAATAAATAAAAAAATTAATAATATGTGCAAGTCAACTGATTCACATATTCCCCTTGATTTTAATCTCTATTATTAGTATAATATGACAAGTTTAAAGGGGCTGATTAAAGTGATACTTGCTAGTCAAATTGAAATTGCTAGAAAAAGATTATATGCTAATGATACCAAATTTAATAACTTTGAAAACATTGATAATGCCGAATTAAAGAGAATTAAAGAATTAGTAAAACAGACTGATGCTACCTTATTCTCTTGTCTACCACATCATCCCTATCTAAGTAGAGAATTTGAAAAATATCTAGCTGCTTTGCAATATTTAGGTTCCACCAATACCAATAATGATTTACCTAACTATGATGCTAAAATTGTCTTTTTAATTGAAGCTGTTGATCCTAATCTTACACTTTATAAAGCCTATCTTGAATATCCCGTTATTCTAAAATCACAAATAGCAGCTGAAGAAAATTTAGCAAAAAGATTTGAATTAGAACATCTTTTTAAACGTCAAAATGGCGCCATTGAATCTAAAATACGATCAAAAGTCGAATTCTATGATGTTCAAATGTTAAACTATGAAGCAAAATACTTCAAAAAAATAAGATGTCACGATGAACTATTGACCAATGTCAATCATGCCTATTTTAATATTTTTGCCAAAAGGTTCGAAAACTCAAATAAATTTTTTAACATCTCTCAAGAAACAAATAATATTTTATGTTTAAAAGCCGAAGAATATCTAGGCCAATATGAAGTTAATCTCAATACTCTATCATATCAATTGTTGTTTCAACCAGAAATTCTAGGCTTAAATTCTCTTGATGAAATCATTATATTTTTTATTTTAGTAATTGATAAAGATTTAAAATTATTAGATATTTATAATGAAGAGGCTAATTGGTCAGAAATAAAAAAGCTAGCACTAAGGAAAATGGGCTTTTACAACCCAAAATTATTATACCTTGAAAAAATCTATCAAGAGAAATTTGTTCCCGATTATATTCCTTGGGAGAAAAGAGAAGTTAACAAAATATGATTAACTTCTCTTTTTATTAGTATTAATAAACATAGCATCGCCAAACGAAAAGAAACGATACCTTTCTCTTACGGCTTCTTTGTATGCAGACATGATAAACTCTTTGCTTGCTAAAGTTGATACGAGCATTAAAAGCGTCGATTTTGGTAAATGAAAATTGGTTATTAGACCATCAATTCCCTGAAAAGTATATCCCGGATAGATAAATATATTAGTTTCCCCACTACACTCTTTAAATTTGCCGTTATTATTACTTGCTACAGTCTCTAAAACTCTCGTACTTGTCGTTCCTACGGCAATAATGCGATTTTTCTTTTCCTTAGCTTGATTTAAAATATCCGCTGTCTCCGCACTCATTTTATAGTATTCACTATGCATGTGATGATCCGTAATATTTTCAACCTCCACTGGTCTAAATGTCCCCAAGCCAACATGGAGGGTTACATAAGTAACAATAATTCCCTTATCCTCTATTTTCTTAAGAAGTTCTAAAGTAAAGTGTAACCCTGCTGTAGGAGCCGCTGCCGAACCAATATTCTTAGCATATACCGTTTGATAGCGACTTTGATCTTCTAATTTTTCATGAATATACGGAGGAAGAGGCATAGTCCCCAATTTTTCTAAAATTTCTAGTAAAATACCATTATATCGCATTTTGACATGACATAATCCCTCATCGAATTTTTCTACTACCTCTGCTTGTAATAATGAGTCGCCAAAAGTAATAATCGTACCAATATGTAAACGCTTAGCAGGTTTAGATAGGCACTCCCAAATATCATTACCCAAATCCTGAAGTAATAACAGTTCTATAACTGCTCCCGTTTCCTCTTTGGTACCAATCAATCTCGCTGGTATAACCTTTGTATCATTTAAAACTAAGACATCGCCCTTTTCCAAATAATTTATAATATTAGAAAAACTATCATGCGTAATAGCCCCCGTATCCTTATCCAAAACAAGCAGACGAGATGACGCACGATCCTTAAGCGGAGTTTGGGCAATTAACTCTTCTGGTAATTCATAATCAAAATCCTTAGTTTGCATAGAATCACTCCTTCGTCTATAAGTATACTATTAAATAGCCTAAAAAAAAAGATGATTAACTCATCTTTTAAGCTCCCGCACTCATTGATCTGCCAATAGATCCCATTTTTGGTTCACAACATAGTCCTACAATGACTAATTGTTCTTTACGCATATCTACTTCATTGCCATTTAAATCACTTATATATGGCTTTGACATATCAAATTCATTATACTTGGATACGACACCTACTGTTCCATCACTTAATTCGACCTTTTCTCCCAATGGGTATAGCGGCACGATTAGAGATAACATCTTTTTCCAATAAGGATCTAATAGCCCCGATGCTACCATTTTATCCAATACTCCATTGATATTTCCAAAAGGTTGTTCCGGATTTTCCTCCTTAGCACGTTGTAAAAGAAGATCATAGGCTTGACATATTTTTAGTATTTTCGCCATCTTAACACTTTGAAGTTTTGAATCCTGCTTGCCCATTTCTATTCCTAAAGGTCCACTCTTTCCTACTTCTTTTTCGTTATGCAAAAGAATAGAAGTTATTTGCGTATTGCTTAACTTGCTTCCTTTTAAAATCAGATAGCTATAAAAAGGACGAAATTTAGAATTATAATTATCAAATATGTCATTTGGTATATTAGGATAAATTTCTTTATACCTTGCCAATACCGGTGAATATGTGTTTTTTATCTTATTTAAAATGCCTGCATTGCTTGCTCTCATTCCAATATCTTTTAATAAAGCTGCCTCGGCCATTTCGCGAATATCAATTTGCTCATCAGCGGGAACTGTATTGTTATGTTTAGTCGCTAAAGCAACCGCCATTGAAGCGACCCTTGCATCATGTTGAGTAATGGAATTTGAACCCTTTTCATCATCTAAATACTTAGTCATATCAAATTTAAAATCGCGAGTTCTATTTACAATATACTCATAAATTTTGGCAACATTACTAATGCTAGAGACACTATATGTTTTAATAGTTGCTGCAGCAAAATCGCGAAACAAATCAAAAAAAGTCTCATTATATTCTTCAATTACTATTTTTTCTATTCTATGACGTTTTAAACGAACTATGTCTTCAACAGTAATAACTTTCCCTGCCGGCATTAATGGTGCAGTATCAATTCCATTTTCCTGCATTAAGTCATCTTTTAAAACCATCCCTGGTATTAAATATTCAGTATCCCATTCCATAGCATAACCTCCGTATATTATCATCATACCAAAAATATTGAAAAAACGCTATAATTATTGAAGCTACTTTACTATCATTAGAAAAGTTGATTTTCTCCACAGCCAAGATGTTCATAGGCTTTATCTGTTGCCATTCTTCCTCTTTGGGTGCGTTTAATAAATCCCTCTTGCATTAAATATGGTTCAACGACATCTTCTAAAGTTGATACTTCTTCTCCAATAGCTGATGCTATAGTTTCCACTCCAACAGGTCCCCCATTAAATTTGCCAATGAGAGTCGTCAAGTATTCGATATCAATTTGATCCAAACCATATTTATCAACCTTTAAGCGTGTCAATGCCTCATTTGTTATGTCAAAATCAATTATTCCATCGCCAATTACCGCAGCAAAATCGCGAACGCGCTTGAATAGACGATTGGCAATTCTTGGTGTCTTGCGACTGCGCTTAGCTAATTCTATCGCCGCCTCATCCGTGATTTCCATATTCAAAACCTTGCTAGTTCTTTTAATAATCCCCTTTAATTCATCCTCTGAATAATAATTTAATTTCGAGACAATGCCAAAGCGATCTCTTAGAGGACTAGATATATCTCCCGCTCTAGTTGTTGCACCAACGAGCGTAAAGGGCGGCAAATCTATTTTGATACTGCGACTAGATCCCTCGCTACCTACGACAATATCCAACTCAAAATCTTCCATAGCTGGATAAAGTATTTCTTCAATAAATTTGGGCATGCGATGAATTTCATCGATGAACAAGACATCACCCGGTTCAAGATTGGATAAAACAGCTGCTAAATCTCCACTTTTTTCAATTGCTGGACCAGAACTCGTTCGTAAATTCGTTCCTAATTCATTGGCAATAATATGTGCAAGAGTTGTTTTACCTAAACCTGGAGGACCATATAACAAGACATGATCTAAGGGCTCATTGCGCATTTTAGCGGCCTCAATAAATACGCGAATATTTTCCTTTACTTCATTTTGTCCAACATATTCATTTAAAGATTGAGGTCTTATAGAATCATCTATTATATCTTCATCTTTGATTTCATTTGTTATTATTCTATCCATTAAAGTTCTCCTTTATACATTTTATTATTTCTTCCCAATTAGCACATGTTAATAGGTCATTTTCTTTATCATCATGACGTTTCATTTTTATCACATTGATGTTGTTATCCCTTAAATTATTACACACTTGAGCATTATCATCGATAAACAAATCGATTTTTTCGCGTTTTACAGCCTCTACTTTCGTTCCTACATTGCAAATTAACTTATCGTAGGGAATATTATGTCGTAAAAGATAATCTCGTGAATCTTCATATGAAGTTTTAGAATAATTGCCACGAGCACTCATAACATATATTGTATGTCCCGCCTTTTTAAGATAAGTTATAGCTTCTACCACGCCCTCTTTAAGTGGCGCATTTTTATGAATTAACGAATCATATTTATTGATAAATTCCCTAAAGACATCATCGGGCAATAACTTTGTCGAATCATATTGAGGTAAATATTTTTTCTTCAAATATATGACATAGTCATGTGAATTTGTAATCGTATCATCGATATCTATACCAATACGCATAGTTATCCTCTTAACATTAGTTTAAGTGCTTCTTTTATTTGATTTTCAATCGTATCCGAATAATTAATGTGTGGTAAGACTTTTTTAATATCTGGTGTTTTATATCCTAAACTCTCCAATACAGCTACTAATTCATTAGATTCTCCTGTAGCAGTTTCTGTTGGCGTAAGTTTTCCCTTCAAATCCAAAATAATTTGTCTAGCTAATTTATCTCCTACTTTAGGAAATTTCGTTAAGTAAACGACATTCTCACGATCAATGGCATCAACTATCCCATTTACACTTCCCGTTGCAAACATCGGCATAGCAACCTTAGGCCCTAACCCCTTAACATTAATTAATCTCAAAAACAATTCTTTTTCCTCTTCAGTTTTAAAGCCATATAATGAATGCTCATCTTCCCTTATATGGTTATACAAATAAATTTTATATTCTTTCCCTATTTCAAAGGCATAAGGATTAGCAACAAAGACATTGTAGCCTATTCCATTATTATCAATAACAACGGCATTAGATGTATTTGATGCAATGCTTCCTATAATGTAATTATACATTCTATCACCATCCTAAACAAATTATATCATACATTTGTTTTTTATTACATCTTTTTTACGTAAATCAAAAAAATGTAATGTCAAAAATATAACTATATTAATAAACTATATTAGATAAAGGAGGTATATATATGTATTATTACGGATATAATAACAGCTATGGAATGCAACAAAATCCATGTTGTATGCAAAATCCTGGATTCGCTGGTTACACAACTGGTGGATATTCATGGGGTGCTGCTCTATGGATTGTCTTATTTATCTTACTTGTAATTATTATTGGTGCCGGATGGACTGGCTACAATAATGATTAAATAAAAAATACCACATCAAAAGATGTGGCTTTTTTATTTGCTGTATTATTCCAAAACATATGGTTCAGTGCTTGTTCCTTCCCCAGCAATTATTTTAACATTGGTATTTAAATAGACAACTGGACGAATTGAGCGAATACTATATGCATCATTAGCGCTAATATTTCCGTTTAAATTAATGACTAGAACTGCATTACTTCGGCTTGTTGAAGGAGAAATGGTTCTTTGATGATTATTTGAATCAAATAACCAGTCATTTTCTTTGCAATTGCCCTGACTAAAATCATCTTCTAAA
>CAJTKV010000045.1:12008-14572 GCA_910577075.1 uncultured Bacilli bacterium | reverse complement strand
CTTCTTAGCTAAAAAATATGAAAATACGGGGTATGATATAGAAGATTTGGTGTCTATTGGATCAGTTGGCTTAATAAAGGGAATTAATACTTATAAGGTCGATAAAAATATTAAATTAGCGACATATGTATCGCGCTGTATATCAAATGAAATATTGATGTTTTTAAGAAAAAATAAGCGAAGGAGAACGGAGATAAGTTTAGAGGATACTCTTAATTATGATGCTGAGGGCAATACCTTATGTCTTGAAGATATATTGGGTACTGATGAAGATATCGTAGCTGATGAGTATGAAAAGAAATTAGATAAGCGCTTTTTGGAAAAAGAACTCAATAGTTTAAATGAACGCGAAAAACTGATTATGACATTGCGATATGGACTTAATAATAAAGAGGAATATACACAAAAAGAAGTGGCAGTGATGTTGGGGATTTCGCAGAGTTATATTTCGCGCATTGAAAAAAAGGTCATTAGTCGGATAAGAGCAACTATCACGGATTAGACTTTTTCATGTGGGGGTGCTATAATAAGGAGCCAAAGAGGTGGAATAATGGAAAAAATAATGCCGGATTTATTTGTGGTAATGAGCAATGATGAATTCAGGGAAGCCATTGAATATGCACGCCAAGAGGGAGCAAGTAAAGCAACATGCTTGATGGCAATGAATTATGATTTGATAATTAATGGACATATTGTTGAAAATGATGTGCAGACAAAAGATGGTTGGTTTCCCAAGTTTACGGAATATATAAGCTTACCAACAGAAGATGATGAAATAGGAGTATTGCTTAGTCCAACCGTATGGAATGAGTATGATGAAAGAATTATCTATGATACGATGCAAAAAAATAAAATATCTTTAAATATCATGGATTATATCGAAGAAGAAAAGAAATTTTCCCAGGAAAATCCCATTAATTCACCTTGGACAGCTCGCGATATGGATGTCGTAGGGGCGGGGTTAACAGCAATAAAAAATATCAAAAAGGCGACAATCTTGAGTCAAGCAAATTTTGAAATTGCCATATATGTGCGTGATATTGAAGAAAAATGTGATGAATTTGTTCTAGCTGAAGATATTGCTAGCAAGAAAATCATTCAAAGATATAAGTATCCATCTGTTGCCCATTTAGAGACAGATAATGGCGATTTTAATATATATATGGGTGAATCAATTAATCCGATGGAAGTATTAGCGCGATTAGAACATATGGGAATTGATAGCATAATTAAGGAATATGAAGATAAAGATCAAGCACTACTGCTTTATGAAGCACGTAGTAAAGATAACAAGTTAGTAAAAGACAGCGAATAATGGCTGTTTTTTTACGTAAAGAAAAAACAAATTAAACTATAAATAAGTTATCATTTTTTATATATGTTAAAATAGTAAATATGGTGGTGTTTTATGACTATTTTAGATAAAGAAGAAAAAAACGAACGTTTAAAACGCAAAAAAAAGAAGAAAAAACAACATATTATTTTTTATAAAATGTTGTCATTTATTTTGATAATAATGACAATGGTATCTTTGGGAACGGTGATATTTAATGAATTATTGCCAATATCTTATCTTATTCCCATAATTATTGCCTTATTAGTTATCATCTATGCAATAACGTTTATTTTAAATAAGAATAAATTGAAGTCTTGGATAAAAAATATTTTTTCTAGTGTGGCAGTTATCTTAATTGTCGTAGAGGTATTTTTATTATTCTTTGGTACTAAGACATTGAAGTTTTTGAGTAATTTAGCGGATACAGGTTATCGTGTTGAAACATATGGAGTATATGTACTAGAATCAAGTAATTATAAAAAAATTAAAGATTTGGATAACAAAACAATCATGTATTTAGGTAGTGACAATCTAGATAATGTCAATGAGACTTTGGATAAAATAAAAAAAGAAATAAGTATAAATGTGGATAAAAAAGATATTCTTGGAGAATTACTTGAATCTTTAGATAAGGGAGAAACAGATGCTATTCTTATGGAAGGAAGTTATGAATCTATTATTAAAGATGAATTCGAGGAGTATTACGAAAAATTGAAACTTATAACATCTTATGATGTTGTAGATATTGTCGATGTTAAAAAAAGTGAAAAGGATATTACGAAAGATCCATTTATGGTATATATAAGTGGTATAGATACCTCGGGAAATGTAGCGAGCAAAGCGCGAAGTGATGTCAATATTCTATTGGCGATAAATCCGAATACGCATCACATATTGATGATTAATACGCCAAGAGATTATTATGTAACTCTTCCAAGTAAGGGCAATAAAGATAAATTAACACATGCTGGTATCTATGGAATTGAAGAATCGGTTAAGACTTTGGGTGGTTTATATGATAAAGAGATAGATTACTATGCGCGTATCAACTTTACATCATTTATTAAAATAATTGATGCTTTAGGAGGAATAAAGGTTAACGTACCAAAATCTTTTTGTGAACAGGATTCTAAGAGATCGTTTAAAGAAGGAGATTTAATATGCTTAAGTCCTGGGTTGCAACAACTCAATGGAGAACAGGCTCTAGCTCTTTCTAGACATCGTAAAA
>CAJTKV010000045.1:0-11998 GCA_910577075.1 uncultured Bacilli bacterium | reverse complement strand
TGCTCGTGGCAAAAATCAAATGCTCGTTTTAGAGGCAACAATAAATAAAGCAATAAGTCCGAAGATAATTACTAAATATAATAGTATTTTAAATAGTCTATCGGGACGTGTAGTGACTAATATGACGAGTGAAGAAATGATTAATTTTATCAAAAAACAGATGACAGATAATGCTAATTGGAGTTTTGATACTATTAGTGCAAATGGGGTAAATGCGTCACGACCATGCTATGCTTTGGGTAATCTTAAAGCTTCTGTTATTGAACCATATGAAGACACTATCTCTGCGGTAAAACTTGCCATTAATAATCTATATAATGGTGATGATGATGTCCTAAAGGGAACAGAAGAATTGACGACTTCAAAAACAACTACAAATTAGTTGTTTTTTTTAGAGTATGAGACTATAATATAGGGAAAAAAGGAGAGGAAAATATGCCAAAGAAGGAAAAGAATCAACATTGTTTATGGTCATATGACAAAGATTATATAAATGAAGCTATGATAGACTTAGACAAAGCGGGAATAGAGTCATTTAGGGAAAATCGCATAGGAGTATATTTTTTAAGAGTTAATAAGGGTAAGTATGATGATACTATAAAGTTTGCTCGTAAAAACTTAGATGCTAAGAGAATAGGTGTTGTAAATCACTATGGTGTTAGACGCCATCTAAATGATCATAGTTTAGTCTATGCAAAGATTAAGGATGCTAAAAAATTAGAGTTAGGTTGGGAAAATGAAAGAATGCAACCACGCTATATTAGAGAAATGCTCGATAAGTTAAGAATACTCAGCAATAGCCGCTTAAAATTACGTGTAAATGCCAATAATCATGCTATAGAAATTATGGTGAATGGCAATAAAGAAGATTATGAAGAAGAGCAAAATATAATTCTTAGTTATCTATATGAAAATATGGGTGATGTTTTTGAAAATATTTATAAATGTGAAGATAATGGGCGACTAATAAAAAAAGATTATACGCGCAAACGCGATAGTGTATATAACTTGTTTGATTCATCTTTCTTGGCTTCGGGAATGTATACGCCTAGAGGAAATAGCATTGTTCCAGTTCCTGATGATGAGCTACTAACAGTAAGTGGCTATAAATCTTACTCATCTAAAACGGGATATCAAAGACAAAAACAGAATATTGTCTTAAAAAATAAGGATAAAGTTATTATTAATGGAACGATAGAACTATATGAGACGAAAAAGTATGCCTATACTTGGGATGCCGAGAAAAAGACAGAGAATAAAGTCCTTCCTTTCGAATCATCATTAGTTGATAATTTATCATATAACTCGACATTTATTATCGATGATAATGTAGTTAAAATAACGACTAATTATACAACGGATAGAGAGGCGACGATGACTCGTGAACTTCCTTTTGGGGTTACTTTTCCCAATGAGTTTTCGGTGCGCAATGGGTTGCTTCCGCATCCTTTGAAGACTGGTAGTTATAGTGGAGTAATTGAAGAATATTATATGCGAAGTACAGATGGATTGAAACTTTTACACTATGCAACACATTCACCATATTTTGAGATTTACGATATTCCCGCAGATTTTGACTTTGTAAATAATAATTCAGCATTAAATAAAGCATCTGCTGTTTATGATATTCGCGATTTTAATCCAGGGGATCCAAAGCTTGCACCAGTTAAAGACTTTATCGATAAAGCTGTTCAAAAATTAGAATTAACAAATAAAAGTAATTAGTCAACCAAAAATAGTTGACATAAAATGATAGGCGTGTTAATATTAATGTAATAGAAAAAGGAGGCGTATTACATGGCTGTTAAATTAAGATTAAAAAGAATGGGAGCTAAGCAAAGACCTTTTTATAGAGTAATTGCTGCTGACTCAAGAAGTCCAAGAGACGGAAGATTTATTGAAACTATTGGTACTTATGATCCAATTAAGGCTGAAGACAATGTTAAGATTGACGAAGAAAAAGCTATCAAATGGTTAAATAACGGTGCTCAACCAACTGACACAGTTAAAAATCTTTTAAGTCAAACTGGTATTTGGGCAAAATTTAAGAATACTAAAAAAGAAGGTAAGTAATTATGCATCAAGAATTAATTAATTTTACTGAAAATTTAGTTCGCTCACTTGTTAAGGAACCAGATATGGTTAAAGTTCAAGAATTTTTAGGCGATGATGAAATTATTCAACTAGAAATTATTGTTCATGAAGACGATATGGGGACTATAATTGGCAAGGGTGGAAAAATGGCTTCTGCTTTACGTGTATTAATATCAGCAGCAGCTTATAATATGAATATAAATAGAGTTAGAATAAATATTGATTCATTCTAATTCTTTTTTCATTTTAGAAAGGAATTTTATGTTTGAAGGAAAAATAGCTTTAGTTACAGGTGGTACGAGCGGAATTGGCAAAAAAATAGCAGAATATTTAATCAAAGAGGGAGCTTTTGTCTTTATAAATTTTCATAAGGATGAAGATCGCATGTATGAAGTAAAAAAAGAATTTAAGCAATTTAGTTCAAATTTTGAGTTTATCAAAGCCGATATTTCTAATGAAGAAGAAGTATTAAAAATGATGAATAAAATCAATGAGAAAAAAGGGCATTTAGAATATTTAATAAATAATGCAGGTATGAATATTGATGCTTTTATTGAAGAGACTGATATGTGTCTATTTAAAAAAGTTGTCGATACCAACTTTACTGGTAAAGTAATTACGACAAAGTACGCACTTCCCTTATTAAAAAAGGGCGAACAATCGGCTATTGTTAATATTGCATCGAGACTAGGGACTATGCCATGTGAAGAGGCAAGTGCCTATTGTGGAGCAGCTTCGGCGATAATTAACTTTACAAAGACAGCATCATTAGAGTTTGCCAAATATAAAATAAGAGTTAACTGTGTAAGTCCTAGTTTAACGATAACACCACTAGCTCTTAGTGGATGGACTGATGAAGAAATACAAGAGCAGACACAAAATAATCCACTAGGAAGACTTGCAACGACAGATGATATAGCTAATGCTGTAATATTCTTATTGTCCGATAAGGCAAGTTATATAAATGGACAGAACATCAATGTCAATGGTGGATCATTAATGTAAAAAAAGTTTTTCCAGTCTACTGGAAAAACTTTTTTAGAATCTCTCCGATTGAAAGTTGGAAATTTCTCCGATTGAAAACGCAAAATCTCTCCGATTGAGTTTGACAAAAATATTGAGAAATCATATAATTATAATAGTTAGGAATGATAATATGGAAATCAAAGATTATAGGAAAAGAATAGTTGATGATAAAATCGAAGAATATTTGCAGTTATTTGGAGCTATTTGTATTGAAGGTCCCAAGTATTGTGGAAAAACTTGGGCAGGAAGATATCATGCCAATAGTGAAACTTTATTACATAAAACAACAGGCGATGAATCTAATAATGTTCAATTAGCTAAGATTTCTCCTAATATTATATTAGAAGGAGAAAAACCAAAATTGATTGATGAGTGGCAAGAAGCTACAAATTTGTGGGATGAAATACGAGCAGATGTCGATAAAACTGGATTAAAGGGGCAGTATATATTAACTGGGTCTTCTACTCCAAATAGAAAAGGAATTGCTCATAGCGGGGCAGGAAGATTTGCTAAAATACATTTGCGACCAATGTCTTTATATGAATCAGGTGATTCTTCTGGATTGATATCCTTGAAAGATATTTGCAAGGGAAATAAAATAGCAAAAGCTACGGGAGAGGTAGATATACGAACTCTTGCTAGATTGATTATTAGAGGAGGTTTTCCTGGTTATATTAGTTATTCATCAAATCAAACAAAAATTGCTATAAGTGAATATATAGACTTGATTATAGATGATGATTTATATCGTCTTGATGGTATTTATAGAGATAAACACAAAATGCGTTTATTGTTAAAATCATTAGCTCGGAATGAAAGTACAACTGTAACAAATACAACACTTAAAAATGATATTAAAGAAATTGATAACGAAGATATAGATAAAGATACATTAGCTAATTACTTGGATGCTTTGAATAGACTATATTTAATTGATAATGATGAGCCCTTTTCTACAAATATTCGTTCATCAATTCGTGTCAAACAATCAGAAAAAAAGCATTTTGTTGATCCTTCTATTGCTTGTGCTTTGCTAAATTTGACAGAAGAAAAATTAATTGGTGATTTAGAAACTTTTGGATTATTGTTTGAAGCAATGGTTGAAAGAGATTTGAAAGTTTATGCTGATTCCTTTGATGCAAAAAGTTTTCACTATCAAGATTACTTAAATAGAGAGGTTGATCATGTTATTGAACTTGATGATGGTAACTGGTGTTGCTTTGAAATAAAATTAGGGGCAAATGCCATAGAAGAAGCAGCTAAGAATTTAATTGATTTTAGAGATTCAATAAAAAAAGAGGGAGGCCAT
This sequence comes from uncultured Bacilli bacterium, assembly GCA_910577075.1. Taxonomy (GTDB): domain Bacteria; phylum Bacillota_I; class Bacilli_A; order RF39; family UBA660; genus CAG-582. The sequence continues at coordinate 7,569 of CAJTKV010000045.1, read as the reverse complement.
ATACCATCTGTTTTATGTGTAATTTGTGGTTTGACAAATGCGGCATATCAGAGACCAGATGGTGTATATGTCGTTCCTATAACTGCTTTGAAAAATTGATTTTTGTATAAAAAAACAAAAAATAAGCATAATAAAAACACGATTTATTCGTGTTTTTTTCATAATATCATAGAATACTTGTTATTCTACGATATAGTTTCTACTCTATGTTCTAATTATAATATAGAATTTAGAACAAAAAAAGCAATAATATAAAAAATATGTAAAGTATTGACGATTTTAAAAAGAAAGGGGAATTATAATGATGAATTTTTTAAAATCTAAACTAACTTATCAAGAAATATTAGAAGAATGGATAACGGACAAAAAATATATAATTAAGGAGCAAAGTTATATCAAGTATATTAATTTAATTAATAAGCATATTAATCCTCTTCTTGGAGATTATAATTATAAAAATCTTAATAATAAGGATGTTGAAAAGTTTTTTCAACACGCTGATATTAAAAATCTATCATCTTCTACAAAGAAGACGATTATTTACATTATTAAAAGTTCCATAAATTACGGAGTTGATAGAAATATTAGAAAACCACTTGGAGATATAGATTTAAAAATCAAAAAAGCAAAATCTAAAGTAGTATATTTTACAAAACATGAACAGGAAACACTAGAGAACTACTTAGAAAGTAAAAATGATATTAGAGCCTTGGGAATATTTCTCTGTCTATATACGGGAATACGGCTTGGTGAAGTATGTGGCTTAAAATGGAGTGATGTCGATTTTAACAATAAATCAATCACGATTAATAGAACTGTACAAAGAATAAAAAATACAAATGATTCAAATGGAAATAAGACAAAAAAGATTGTCTCAACACCTAAAAGTGAAACATCTAAGCGTACTATACCATTACCTGATTTTTTATATTCTATGATGCTTAAATATAAGTCTAATAATAATCACTATATATTAACGGACAGTGAAGATTTTAAAGATACTCGAGTATTTGAGAAATACTTAGAAAACACTTTAAAAAAGTGCTATATTAGAAATCTTAATTTCCATACACTAAGACATACTTTTGCTACTCGTTCGATAGAATCAGGAATGGATATTAAGACTTTAAGCGAAATACTTGGTCATGCCTCATATCATATAACCTTAGATATCTATGTTCATTCAACAATTGATCAAAAAAGGGATTGCATCAACAATTTAGTTAGCTATTTAAATAATTCGTAGAATAACAAGTATTCTATGATATATTTATTATTCTAAAAATATTTTGTTTCTGAAATCATATTTTTCTTTGTATTCGTCCTACCTAAAATGTAATACAAAAAATACGAATGATTAGTATAACTGATATTTTTAATTAAATCAAAAAGTTATTATGAAATTATGGTTTTGGAAACAAAATATATATATGAAGTTAAAATATTAATTTAATTTCCTATAATGAGAATAATAACTATTCGACAAAAAAATAGATGGAGGAGAAAAATATGGACAAGAAAAGAAATGGAATAATAGGAGGGTCAATCTTAGTTGTAGCTTTAGTAGCTATGATTGGAGTAGTGTATGCAGCTTACTCACAAACATTAAATATCAATGGTGATGCAACAGTAAAAGCAAATTCATGGAAAATTAAATATGCCAATTTAAGTGAGGCTAAGTTAACAGGAGAAGCAAAAGAAGTTACAAAACCAACTATTAATACTAATGATACTAATATTGGAGATTATTCAGTTATACTAGCTAAACCAGGAGATTCTATTGAGTATACTTTTGATATTGTCAATGAAGGAACATTTGATGCAACATCAACAATGCTTTATGTAAATCCAACACTAACATGTACAGGAACTGGAGAAAATGCCGAAGCAGATGCAGCTAATGTTTGTAAACATTTAAATTATGAATTTGTTTTACCTGGAGCTGCTATGACGAATGGACAAATATCTGGTGGACAAATTAAGTTAGCTAACAAAACAACTCTTGAAGGCATGGGTATTAAATTAACTTACAGTGCTGATGTACCAGTAGAAGAATTACCAAAAAATGATGTAGCCATAAGTGGATTAAATGCTTATATAACATTTGTACAAGATTAATATTATGAAAAAAAAATCTGGGCTTCTCAGTGTAGGAGTATTAGTAGTAGCACTAGTTGCTGCCATTGGGATAGTTTATGCAGCATACTCACAAACATTAAATATCAATGGTACGGCTAGTGCTAAAGCTAATTCGTGGGATGTGCATTTTGCTAATCTAAGTGATGCTAAGCTAACAGGCGAAGCAAAAGAAATTACAAAACCAATGATTAATACAAAAGATACTAATATTGGCGATTTTTCAGTAGTATTATCTAAACCAGGATCTGGTATTGAATATACTTTTGATATTGTTAATGATGGAAGTTTTTTTGCGGGTTTAGAAGATGTTATAATAAACACTCCTAAATGTACAGGAGTTGGGGAAAATGCTACTAAGGACGCAGAAAACGTATGCAAATATGTAACTTATTCAGTTTATTTTGAAAATGACGCAGCTAGTGACGCTTTTCCTATGTACTATCAGTCTTCATGGGGTGAACATGCCGCGGTGTATTATTGCAACAAAAGCAGTATATTGAATCCTAAAGATAAGACAAATGATGAATTTGGAGTAGAACGCATCAGTGGGCATATAAAGATTTTTTACGGTAGACAAAATTTTTGGGAAGATATTCCTGATGAAGAACTCCCAAAGAACGAGGTTTTTATAAGCAATCTCGGAGCACAGATAACTTTTAGACAAGTTGATAAAACGTGTACGAAACCATCTGACTATGTGGGCGGTGCTACAGGAAGTGTAGATACGGATTGGGGAACTATGGAATGTCCATGGTGCTGAATTAACAAATATAAAAGAAAGCAATTCTTTTATATGTTTTTTCTAAAAATATTAAATGAGAGGTGACGATTTTTGAAAAGAAGTGAGTTAAAATTAATTACTCTATGTCTATTATCTTCTTTTTTCCTCTTGTTTAATATTTTTATAAAGAATATATTAGACTCTTATCTCTTAATTGTATTTTTAGGAGTGGTTTTTGGAATATTATACTTTTTAGTAGGATTTGAAAAAACAAGATTGAGAAATAAAAAAGAGGTTTTGACGTTTATATCTTTATATACTGGGGCATTTTTAGTGCTTCTTTATGGTATTGGATTATTTACGGGATATTTAAGAAATTCTTATAGTTTGCATCCTTTGAATATTTTAAAGAATACGGTGCCGATGATCTTAATTATTATAGTTGGAGAATTGTTAAGATATAACTTATGTCGCAAAGGTGAACAGAATATCTATGTAAAGATATTGGTGATAGTACTTATGACTTTAGTAGATGTCTCATTGGTGTGTAATGTCTATGATCTACATAGTTTAAGTGGAATACTTAGTCTATTAACACTTACGGTTATTCCTAGTGTGTTTAAAAATCTATTGTTAAATGATTTAGCATTAAAATTTGGATATTTACCGGGTATTATTTATAGTTTAATTATGGGACTTTATGTCTATATTATTCCAATTATACCAAATCTAAATGATTATATGACATCAACAGTAATGTTTTTAATACCGCTGGCTTTAATGATTTTAGTTGATAAGAGATTTGAGACTGAAGATGAAGAAGATGAGGAAGATTTAAGAGATAAGAAAATTCCCGAGAAAGTAGTAAATGGGGTGTTAATTGCTATAATGGCGGTGATGATTGCCTTATTTAGTAATTTGTTTCCTCTTTGGATTGCGGCTGTAGGTTCGGGTTCAATGGAGCCGACAATCATGACGGGAGATGCCATCATAGTCGATAAGACAGTAGCAAAAGATATAAATAAGTTAAATGAGGGAGATGTCTTGGTATTTAAGATAAAAGATACTATTTATACTCACCGTATAATTGAAGTTAAAGAGATAAATGGAAAAAAAGCTTTAGTAACTAAGGGCGATCGTGAAGGTCAAGCAGTAGATAATTGGGTAGTTACGCAAGATGATGTAATTGGAAGAGTAAAATTTAAAATACCATATGTAGGTTGGCCAACAATATGGTTAAGTAGAATGGTTGGATGATGTAATATGAAAGAGAAGATAAAATACTTTAGTACAGATAAAATGTATCGAATGAATCATTTTAGCAATCGAAGATTTAATTTAAAAGTTATTGCTTATATTATGTTAGGTATAACATTCTTTTTCCTATTTTTAGGAGCGTTTATGATTAATACTTCTTTGGATAAGGAAGGAAATACAGCAGCTTCAAAGTATAGTGAAAATGGAAATGCCGACTATACTGTGTATTATAAAGATAATAGTTTTTATGATACCAAATATTTGACTAGTGGAATGCAGTATGTGGCAAGTCTCATAAACACGATTAATTCAAAGTTTAATTATGAAATACATGCTGATAAGAATATTGCTTTCAAATATAAATATAGCATTAATGGTGTTTTAAGAATAATGGATCCAAGTGATCATAGTAAGATTCTTTATACAAAAGATGAAGTGCTATTAGAGGAAGTTACTAAAGAGGATACGACGAATAATATCGTCATTAATGAAGATGTCATAATTGACTATGGCAAATATAATAATCTAGTCAATGCCTATAAGAGAGAATATGGCTTATCTGTCGACAGTGAACTAGTGTTAACTATGAATATCTTAGTAGATGGAATATCAGATATATCAAGTGATAAGATTGATAAAAATGGACAATTACAAATAACCATTCCATTAAGTGAACAGACTATTGATATTAAGATAGATACTAAGGCAATTAACAACTCAGGTTATCTGGCAGCGGGAAAAGGCTTTGTTATAAAGAATTACTTCTTATATATAATGGGAATTATCTTAGTAGTTATTTCAATTGTTATTTTAATTATTGCTGTGAAATTGTTTAAAGAATATAATAACTTTAATATATATGACAATACAGTAAATAGAATATTAAAAGATTATGATAGATTAATAGTAACGGGACAAGTAACAATAGATGAATCAAAATATAGTAATATTGTCATACCTGAGACTTTTGAAGAGATGGTCGATGCTTCACAAAATCTAAAATCGCCAATTCTTTTCTACGAAGTAATTAAGGGAGAAAAATGTTTCTTTGTCATTATAAAGGATGATACTTTATATAAATATCGCTTAACAAGAGCTTATTTAGAAAAACGTGAACATGTAAAAGAATAGGAAGTGAGTATATGGTACATATAAAGGGAAAGTATCTATGGATAATTGTCTTTGTTCTAATATGTTCCATATCCATAGTATGTGCTTCCTATAATCAGACAATGATGATTAATGGAGATGCTATTTTAAGAGTTGATGAATTTATTAGAATAACTGATTTAAAGATGTTGAATATGGAAAATGAAGGATATGAAACATATAACAGTCAATATTCTAAGAATTCAACTAATATGTATGTATCTTTACCTAAGATAAATTCAACGGTAACTTATGAGGTTACAGTAACAAATAAATCGGGATATTTATTTGTCATAAGTGATATTGCAGCATCACTTGTAAATGAAGCAATTACTTATGAGATAACAAACTATAAAATAGGAGAAGGTATTGGTCAGACTTCAGAAATCAAATTTAATATAACTTTAAAATATAAAGAGGGAATAAAGGAAGTACCAAATGATTATTCCCAAATAGCAAGTATTCTTTTTAAGTTTGAAAGACCTACAGCATCTATGCTTTCTTATGACAATAGTAAAAGTGGTACGACATGTACAGATGTTCAATGTGCTTTAGATGAATTATACGAACTTCTAGGATAAATGCATAAATAGAAAGGAATAGATATAATGAATAGAAAAATGAAAATATTTATTATTTTATTTCTTGCAGTAATGTCAAGCATTACTGCTGTTTATGCTGTTACAATAATTGCGTCTAAAGATGTAATATATGATAATTCAAAAAGTGGTGGATTATCAAGTAATGTTCAAGGAGCGATTGATGAATTATATGGATTAGCTGGATCAGGTGAAGGAAGTGGAGGTACAACATCTTCTAGTAGAAATATAGTTAAATATATAACTAATCTTGCAGAAAAAGATACAACTAACTTGGCATATGATGATACATCAGATAAAAATTTAAGGTATATAGGTAGTAATCCAAATAACTATGTTGAGTTTAATGGTGAATTATGGAGAATCATAGGAGTTATGAACAATGTTGAAGATGCAAATGGTAAAAAGGCAAGTAGGGTTAAAATAATAAGAGATGAATCTATTGGAAACTTGGCATGGGACGAAAATAGTAAGTATAAGTGGGAAAGTTCAACACTTCAAAATCTTCTTAATAAAGGTGATTATTATAACAAAATTAATGATTATTCTAATAAAGGTTTGACTCAAGAGGCTAAAAATCAAATAGACAATATTGTTTGGAATTTGGGTGGTATGGCATATAATAATTCGTATTTTCCAAATGCATCGAAATTCTATGTTGCAGAAAGAAGCAATACGGCTATTTCTGGATATCCGATAAAATGGACAGGATATGTTGGTTTGATGTATCCAAGCGATTATGGATATTCTATGGGTGGAGATACAAGAGAGAAGTGTGTTGGGACAAATTATTATCAAAGTGGAAATTCTGGCGGCTTGTCATCTACTAATTGTCCAGAGACTAGCTGGATTTTTAATAAACAAAATCAGTGGACAATTACTGTAAGAACGAATGGTACTCCTAGTGCATTTTTTATTGGCTTTGATGGTCGAGGAGATAATAATGATTATGGTTATAAAGATGTTGGAGTAAGACCAACAGTTTATCTAAATTTAAATGTTCGAATTTCAACGGGATCTGGTACTGATTCGGATCCATATAAGCTAACTAATAATATTTCTTTTGATCCATCAAATGCAGCTCCACCAAAGATAGATGATGAAGAAAAATTAAAACCAGTTAAATTATCTGATGATGGAACAGTTACATATGTATCACAAGATGATGAAGAATGGTATAACTATAATAATAAGAAGTGGGCGAATGCGGTAATACTTGTTGATACACCATCAACCGCATATAAAGTTGGTGATACGATTAAAGAAGCAGATATTGAATCGTACTTTGTATGGATACCAAAGTATAAATATAAACTATGGAATACTGGTACTGCAATAAAAAATAAACATGAAATAGAGATAATATTTGATACAAAAGATACAGTTGATAAAGAAGGCGAATCTTGTAAGACACCAATGACTTCTGGCGGAACAGGAAATTGTAATAATGGAGAATGGATGACACATCCAGCGTTTATATCATTAGGTGTTGATGGATTCTGGGTAGGAAAATTTGAAACAGGATATAAAGGTGCTACAAGTACAGCTGCTGCCCAAGTAAATTCATCTGATTCATCAAAGATTATAATAAAACCAAATGTTTATTCATGGCGAAATAATACAGTTTATAATATGTTTGTTTCATCATATAATTATGAACGAACATTAGATTCCCATATGATGAAAAATACGGAATGGGGAGCA
>CAJTKV010000044.1:2392-14772 GCA_910577075.1 uncultured Bacilli bacterium | reverse complement strand
GTTAATGTTTTACTTTGTGTTGTATTACTTGGATTAATAGTTGTTGTTAATTTGCCAGTCTTACCTGTTACAACAGTTAAACTCTTTTGATTTATTTTTACACTTGTAATATCTAAGGATTTTTTAACAGTTATTTTAATCAAGGCTGATTTTCCATTACTAGCTGTTACGGTAATAAAAGTCATTCCTTGGTTTTTAGCTTTAACATTACCAAGTTGATCAACTGTTGCTATATTTTCATCAATGCTATCCCATACTAATTTTTTATCATCATCTGTGTCTGCTGGGTTTATAGTGGCATCTATTTTTAATGTTGAACCAATTAACATGGTCTTTTCCTTTACGGAAGTTACGACACTTTTAATGGGGTTAGATACTTCAATATCAAAATTAACTAGGAAACTATCACTGTTGTTGGTCATAATTACCGAAGTTGTTCCCGCCTTTTTAGCTGTGATATTGCCATTTTTATCGACAGTAACTATTTTCTCATCAAAACTTGTCCATTTTATATCTTTTTTCGTCATATCGACTGTAGGTGTAGTGATGTACTCTAGTTTTTTTGTCTCACCAACATTGATTTTAGTTGGACTATTAACTACCTTGACATCCTCAATAATATTGCTCGCAGTAGCAGTAATCGATGTACACACATTATCTCTTTTAGTACATGCGGTAATTCTTGCTTGACCATTCTTCTTTACTATAGGATGTCCTTCAGGTGTTACATCTATTATATTAGGATTGCTGGAAGTCCATGTTACATCTTTATAAGTCGTATTAGTTGGATTAAAGATCACTTCAAGATCTTCCATTATATTCTGTTGGTAAAAATATTTATCTCCGCCAGATATTTGAAGGCTTTTAGCTCCTTGATACACGCGTACTCGGATAATAGAGGCCCCACCACCATTGGGCAAATAGGAATAAATCTCCGTTTCCCCTTCACTTATTCCCGTTAAGACCTTTTTATCAGAAATAACGGCAATATCAGGATTTGCTGATTCAAAGGTGTATTTATCAGAATCATATCCACTTATATACGCACTGTCTCCCTTGGCGATTAGATAAACGTTATCTTCGGGTATAAGCGTAGGTAGCTCGATCCCGGGATAAACGGTAAAAAAATAATTCTCGACAATTTCCCCATTATCATCCTTTATGTAGACTGTTGCACTTCCCTTACTTACAGCTGTTACTTTAAAATCAATCGAATGATTACAGTTGTCAAATGAGGCACACACCCCATTTATTTTAATCTTTTCAGCTCTTAAATATTCAGGATCCGAACTTTCAACGGTATAATATTGCATTTCTCCTGTGGATACATTATAGGTTGGAGATGTAATTGTCTCTTCAGTACCTACATATATTGCACGCATAGGAGCTGCATACACCTTGAGGGAAAAGCAACTCACGATAATACATAGTACATATAATAATTTCTTTTTCATATTTAAACGACTTCCTCTCTATTTTATTATTATATCATATGTATGGAATATTTTGGTATTTTATCAAGGAATTATTTATAAACTTTTAAAATATATTTATGGTTAATTAAATATTCTTTAACCCCCTTATATTCGATAACACTTATATGGATAATTTTCTTAGTATAATCATCCATGGGATTTAAATATTTTTTTATAAATTTCTCTCTTTCCTTTTTTGTTAATTCATGATACATCATATTACCTCCCTTTTGATATGATTAATATACAACATATAAGCATATATTTTTGTCGAATTTTGTCGAATACAATATTTTTTTGTAAGATTATTTATTGTACTATTTTTTTCTTTAGTATGGTATAATTATAGATGTTAGGGAGGTAAATAATGAAAAAGAAATTATTGCTAGTAATTATAGCAGTTGGACTACTAACAGGTTGTGGTAGTAAAATTCCAAAATTATCAAACGGAGAAGAGGCCATTTTTGAATTTGGTGATGGTACAAAATACAGTGTTAATGAAATATGGGAAGAAGTTAAAACGACTTATGCCATGGATACAATCATCAATAAAATGGACAAGCAAGTATTAGAAAGTGCTTATAAAGATAAAATGGATGAAGCAAATGAATATATTGCCAATATGGAAACATCTTTGAAGAAGAGTTTTGTTGACGATGATGGTAAATTTGATGAAACAGCATTGCAATCTGCTCTTTCACAATATGGATATGCTGATTTAGAGGATTATTTAAGTAAATCTAAAACAGATTATTTAAGAGATTTTGCTATTAAAGATTTTGCTAAAACTAAAGTTACTAATAAACAAATCAAAGATTACTACAAAAACAAAACAATTGGCGATATGGACTGTGTACATATCTTAGTTAAACCTGCTAGTTCTTCTGAACAAGATGAGGCAACTGCATTAACTAAAGCAAAGACGATTATTGCAGATATCAAAAAGGATATTAAGAATGGCACGAGCGCAAAAGATGCTTTCAAAAAGTATGAAAATAATTCAGAAGTTACATACCAAGAATTAGGATACTTCAATAGAGGCGACATGGTAAGCGATTTCGAAGATGCTGCTGTTGCTTTAAAGGTTGGTTCATATTCTGATACACCTGTTAAAACTTCTTATGGATATCACATTATCTTAAAACTTGATCAAAAAGATAAACCATCAGAAAAGGATGCAACTGATGATATCAAAGATACTTTAGCAGAAGAATTAATTAATGATGATGCAACTATAGAAGTTAATGCTATGATCGAATTGAGAAAAGACAATGGTATTAAATGGCATGACTCAGATTTAGAAGATGCATATAATAAATATATGAATTATTTGATAAATCAAGCTCGAGCTAATAATAATCAAAAAGCAAGTAACTAAAAATAATCACTATTAAGTGATTATTTTTTTATCTAAGATTATTTTGGTTTTGCAAATTTTCTATCTCTTCAAGCACGATATATATAGACGAATAAGGATTACAAGAATATTCGTCATACTCCCCATCTTTAATTCTTTGACTTTCTATTTTTTTGGCACGCTTAATGGCTGTTGCTGTTTTTTCACTTATTAAAGGATAAAGGTTCATACTCTCTTTATAATTAGAAATAATACCTTTAATTGCATTTTTGACATCTCCACTACTGTTAAATCTCAATTGGTTATCTCTAAAGTGCATTAGATACCATATTTCAAAAGTTGGTGAAGAAGTTATAATAGTAATCCCCAATTTATCACATTCATCGCGAATTGATTTTATGGAGTTTATTTGTCCTTCATTTAAATCCGTATCTATAACTAAAAATATTCTATCACCATAGTCAGCACTTATTTCATTTTTTTCCATATATCTTTTTGTATCTTCTAGAATTCCCAGTGGATCAGTGCTATTACCTGGAGAAAAAACAATGCGACAATTGCGAGAAGAGAAATTGCTGAAATATATCTTTTCGGCATTTCTTCTTCCCTCACAACCAATTAGTACAAGAGGATTTTTTCTTCTTTCTCTATTTACTCTCGCCATAAATCGATACCATTTCCTATAAAGGGAATTGCTCCATATCTTCCGTTTATATATCCTTTTTGAATATTTTCATCTTTTCTAACAGAGAAGTCATCTAATGGGTATAAGTCTGTTACACCATTCATCGGATTCTTTTCGGCAAACCAAATTTGATCGCGTCTTAATAAGTCTAAATCAAGCAGACTGACGGCATGAGTAGTAAAAATCAACTGACTATTGGCCTTATTTATATTTGGATTATTAAATATCTTTATAATGTATTCCACCAAAGAAGGATGAAGACTTTTTTCAAGTTCATCTACAATTAGTACTCTAGTCTTGGCAAATGCTCTCATTAATGAAGGCGCTAAAGCAAATAAGATTTTGGTTCCCGATGATTCATCGCCAAAGTTTAAAGTATAAGTTTTTTTATTGCCATTATCCAACTCTATCTCATGTTCAACCTCAATATTTAAACTTCTAAATTTGGAGTTACCATTATTTTTAATAGCTGGCGGAACTAGCAAATCCATCATATTTGTATCCATATCTTTTTCGGCATAATCAACATGAATATCTTTAATCAAGATATCGGTTTCACGTAGTAATTTCAAGGAGAAATCTTTAAGAGGTGAATCATCCTTACTATAAGATACAAGATCTTCATCAGCAATCATATCGAATGAATCATAAGTATCTATTGAGTTCATAAACCATAAAAAAGCATCTTTAGTTTTATCATAATTCCAGTTGGTTGCAGTTGCTAAAAATAGTTTATTATCCGTATTTCTAGCAACAAGAGCTTTTAATCTCGAGTTATCTTCAGTAATAAACTTATAATCATTCACATTTGTCCTTTTAAAGATGTTTGATGGCTTCTGTGAGTAATAAGCATCTAATGATTCTTCCTGTATTTTTTCTCCATCTGTTCCAAAACAATATCTATATTTAACTCCATTTGCTATAAAGACAAAGGTAAAAACAGTTGGTTCATTTCTAGAACATTCATCTAACAAGAAGGGAACTATTTCAGCCCACCTTGCTCCTAATGGAATCATATTTGAATTTCTTACCATCATTATAGCTGCTGTGAAAGCCCTCATAAAATTAGATTTACCAGATGCATTTGCTCCATATAATGAAGCTGTTTTCAAAATTTTTGTATTATTGACTTCAAAAACGTTATTTGGAAGTTCATCTCCATTGCCTGCTTCCATTGAAAAGATCACTTCATCTCTAAATGATCTAAAGTTTTTTACACTAAATTCTATAAGCATATTTATTCTTCCTTTCATCTATATTGTATTATATTTATTCAATATTTCAAACTATTTTCTTTAAATTTGTGAAATTTTAACAAAAACACTAAAAATATTTAAATATTTTAACTTTTTTTAATAAAATTGTCAAATAATAAAAATAATCACTATTAAGTGATTATTTTTTTATGTCTAAAGGTACATTTTTCTTACTTAAACTTTTATGTCTAATATCCCCGTCAACTACCATCATCGAAGATATGCGAGTTTTTAACAATAGCAATTCTTTATAAATTTTTTTATTTCTAGTCATCATCATCTCTTTAAAAGGCAAGTCTTCTTTTTGAAAATCAGGATTAACTTGCATTATATATTGCATGAATAAGTCATTATAGGGATTAATCGTATTATTGCTCCATGGTTTAATTCCCGAGACACCATATGAATGACATATTTTAACTTTATCCTTAACTTCGAGTAATTCAATGGCATCTATCTCGCGGAAAGCTTGGTATCGTTTTAATTCTTCCTCGTTAAAGAGATAAACCTGAGGAGGATAATTATACTCGGCACTTAAATTTCCAATATCCGTATTTAGTGCACAATTAAAAATATCTTGATCAGGATATACTAATTCCCACGGACTATTGATAGCAAATTCCACGATTCTACCCTCGGCATCTATGTGATCCCATTTTTCCGTATCAATATATAAAACACCAGAATTGTAATAATGCTCTAGATGCCCAAATCTTTGGGTATAAACTCGGTGAAGGGAATCTTTGACGGCATAAACCGGGGAAAAATCATATTCGACTATTCCCTTTAAATCTCCTACACAAATTGTATCTGCATCAATGTATAATATTTTTTTTGGTACCTTATCCTTTAAGATACTTTGAAAGAATAAGCGAGCATTGGCGATATGAGATTCCTTCCATTTAGGTATATTATATTTTTCTATATCTTTTTCATCTAAATAGTAAAAATTAAAATCAACATTAGGTAAAGGCTTTAAGAAATTTTCTATATACAAAATACTATCTATAGAAAAATCACTATAGATAATATGTAAAGTTATATGATCAAGACCACCATTTAGATAAATTGAATAAATGGACGCTAACATCACATCAATATATTTCTTATTCGCTGTATATAATATATCCATAACTGCACTCCCTGAATAAGATTTAATCTCTAAGTCAATTATAACAAAAAAAAGAAAGAACTTCTATAATTCTTTCTTAACTTAAACTTTATTCGCCAACAATACGATAAGTTGTTCCCTCACGGGTATCAATAAGTTCAATTCCCTTACTTAAAAGTTCATTGCGTATTGAATCAGCTAGTTCATAATCTTTATCTTTTTTAGCCTTATTGCGCTTTTCAATTATATCCATTATCTCATCTTCATTATCTAATTTCTTTGTTTCCTTAATTAAATCGACAGCCATTATTTCATCATACTTCTTTATTAATTCTAGTTTAGTATGACCATTAACACTAGTGTCTTTAAGCATTTCATATAAGGTTGCTAGGGCATTAGCCGTATTTAAGTCTTCTTCTAAAGAACTAATAAAAGCATTATAATATTTATCATATTTTTCTTTATCTAAATCACCATCGTCGTTGATAGTTGATATTTTATTTCTAATTTTTTTAAGTGTTGCCTCGGCTTGATTTAGAGCATCAAAAGTAAATACTAATTGTTTGCGATAGTGACTGTTTAAGCACATGAATCTAAAACTAAGGGGATCATAGCCCTTGTCTTTAAGTAAGCTAACGGTTAAAAATTCGCCATTGCTCTTGCTCATCTTGCCCGTTTCGTCTAAAAGGTGTTCATTGTGGAACCAATAATTACACCATTTATGTCCTAGGTAGGCTTCACTTTGGGCAATTTCATTCGTATGATGAGGGAAGATATTATCTACTGCTCCACCGTGAATATCTAAGTACTCTCCCAAGTATTTAATAGATATACCAGAACATTCAATATGCCAGCCCGGATAACCAACGCCAAATGGTGAATCCCATACTAATTCGTGATTTTCAAATTTTGATGAAGTAAACCATAGGGCAAAATCAGCTTGATTACGTTTGTTATCATCAAATTCTACGCCTTCTCTAACACCGACAACCATCTTGTCTTCTTGATGATTTGTTAAGGCATAGTAGTCTTTTACTTTGGATACATCAAAGTAGACATTTCCACCACTTTTATAAGCTATATCTTTTTCTAGGAGATTTTCAATCATTTCAATGTATTTATCGATATTAGTCGTAGCTGGTGAGACAACCTCTGGTCGACGGCAATTTAAAGCATAAAAATCTTTAAAGAAGGCATCTGTATAAAACTTAGCTATTTCCATAGCTGTCTTATGCTCACGCTTCTTAGCTACCTCCATCTTGTCTTCTCCGGAATCCGAGTCACTAGTTAAATGCCCAACATCAGTAATATTCATTACTCTCGTAACTTCATATCCTAAGGCTCTTAGTGTGCGGTCTAAAATATCATGACCAATATAGTTGCGCATATTGCCAATATGAGCATAATGATAAACTGTAGGTCCACATGTATAGTAAGAAACATGCCCTTCCACATTAGGAACAAACTCCTCAATTTTTCTCGTTAATGTATTATATATTTTCATAAAATGTCCTCTCTTTATATTATATTATTTTTTTATACAAGCTAAGACATCGTAAATAATAAAATTTCATAGATATCACCTGTCTAAAATTATAAACCATGTGCTGTCATTTTTCAATAAAACTATAAAAAAATAATCGTTTAAAAACGATTATCCACAATATTTATTGCTTGTTTTATAGTCACCCAATTTAATACTAGTAATATTTGTTGGTTTACTAAATTCGTGATTTCCATTATATTCAATAGCAAATGAACCTACGACCATATACTCATCACTTATACCTTGTTTTGATAAATTATCCATATCACAGACATTAACACCTGTTACTTCTCCGTATGTATCGCTTAATACTAAATTATTTCCGACGACACGCGATGCTAATATGACGATAGAATTGGCGTTTATTATGAGACTTGATGCATCTCCTAGAGGAATCATGCCTTCAACACCTTCAATATTTCTTATCTCTAAGACATTATTTCCCGCTTTATCAAAGGCAATTACTCTATTTTGACGAGCATTTCCGTCATTAAACATCATGATTATTAAATCATCGATTCTTCCAATAGTTGGAATGATAGCTTTAACAGTTGCTACTTGCTTGCCATTTAGAGAAACACTCATAGTACTTCCATTGGCAACAGTTGCTATTTGAAAATCGTTATCAATGGCAAAATTATTAGTCGTCGTAACCTTAATTCCCTCATTGATTCTTATCGATCTAAATTTGTAATTAGTACTATCTTCACTTGCAACATATTTTTTCGTCGTACCATCGTTATATCTAAGTCTATTTTCCTTCTCCATTTGACGTGGTACGATGATGTAGAAAATAAAGCCACATACGCATGCTAGGATAATCAATAAGACGACGGCAAATACCGTATTCGTCTGATCGTGCTCTTTCTTTTTCTTTTCTGGTGGTAAACTAGGAGTTCCATTCGGATTTACTACTTCTCTAATAGAGGTATTGACAATCTTTGGCTGTACGGAATCTTGAGTGTTCACCTTATTGCCATTAGCATCTACTTGGATTGGTGCGACAACACGATTAATTTGCTTTTGGGGTATTCCGCGGCGATTATTAGGATTTTCATTCATATTGTACACCTCTCTATTCTAGTTCTATTATAACATAAAACCCCTAAGAGTTGTAAACAATTTCCTCATCTACTTTACTAATATCTTGAAATGTTGTCTTATTTTTTATATAATTTAAAACTTTTTCATATTCAGGCTTGCCTTCTAAACATTTTTTATCAATTAAGGAGTAATGGATAATATTGTCACTTTCTTCACTTTTTTCTAAATAACCAATAGAACTTTCCTTAATATTTGTACCCATGACAATAATAGAATTATTGAAGTTTACTCGCTCTCCATGATTATCTGACGTGTAGCCTTTATTGATAATAGATTTAAACAAGTTTTTGATGGAACTATGGGCATTTTGATAATTATCTAAATATATTAAGGAATAAGGATGATATTTTATCTTATCTAATAATTTGTCATCATCATATCCCACAAATCCAGGGTCACTTCCAATAATTTTAGCTAAACTGGTGGAACTGCCATATTCATTCATGTCTAGTTCTAGATAATTATATTTGAGATTTTCCGCAATCGTCCTAGCGGTGTAGCGTTTGCCGACACCATCGGATCCGTTTATCGTTATGGCTAGAAGCTTATTGCTATTTATCTTTCTTTTAAGAAGTCTTTTTAATTTAGTTAAATCCTGACCATAGATATGTTCATCTAAACAAGTGCATAGATCATCATAGGTCGATTTATTCATTATTTTAATTCCACAGATGCTCTCAATAACACTTAGAATATCTTCTCTATTTATGACGTCAGTTCTTCTTTTTCGCATCTCTTTTTTTATCTTTAAGGCATTTTTATAATCCTTATTTTTTAAAAATTCATTGCACATTGCTTCTTCGGCATTTAAAAAGTATTTCAAACTTACTCGTGATGCGACATAATCTAAAACATCTAAGGATTTATCGGGGTTGTGATTATTTGAAATATAAGTATCAGTTAAATCGACGATGTCTTGAATGTTTTCATCACTTATCGAAACATGATGATATTCTTCATAAAGACCTCGAACACCCCTTAAGATATTTATCGTCTCTTCCCTGTTTGGCTCTAGAACGTTAACGGTTCTAAATCTTCTTGATAGGGCCTTATCTCTAGCAATAGAGTGCTCATATTCACTTATCGTCGTAGCTCCAATAATTTTAATATCGTCACTAGCTAAATAGGGCTTTAAAATATTAGCAGCGTCGACGGATGACTCTCCACCTCCACTTTTAATGAGGGTATGTATTTCATCGATAAATAGAATGATATTGCCATGTTGTTTTATCTCATTGATGATGTTATTTAGTCGCGTTTCAAATTCACCGCGATACTTAGTATTTGATAATAAGCTGGCCATATCGATACTGATAATTTTATATTTTTTTAATTTTTCAGGAACGTTTCCGGTTTTTATTCTCCTTGCAAGTTCATAGACAATGGCACTTTTTCCTACTCCAGCTTCACCAATAAGTAAGGGATTATTTTTAACTTTACGCAAGAGTATTTCCATGATGCTCTTTAATTCTTCATCTCTTCCAATTAATATGTCCTTATTTATTTCATTTAAATTTGTACCAATCGAGAGTAATGTCTTGCCCTTAGAGGCAGCTATCTCATTAAATAGAGCATCGATGTCGATATTCATTAGCATTAGAATGCGTATGGCAATGCCATCATCACTTGTAAGTAAGGCATTCATAAGAGTAAATTCATTGACTTCATTTTTCTCATTTTTGGCAAGTAGTACAGCATCATTTAGCACTATTCTAAGTAAGGGAGTATATAGAATAACTTCACTTTTTTTGCTAGATCTACCAACAATATTTACAAGTTCATTTCTAAAGTTTTCATAAGTTAAATCATATTTGCTGGTAATCTTGCTTATTGCATCAATCTGCAATAAGCTAAGCAATAGATGTTCTGTTCCCACATAAGGGTGTCTTAATTCCATCATTTCTCTTTCGGCTATTTTAAGTATCTTGCTAACTTCGTAACTATAATTATTATTCATAAAAAAATCCTCCTATTAATTATATGAGGAAATTTTTCAAATATTATGCAATTTCTTTTTGCAATTTTAATCGATCTGCTAAAGTAGCTAAAAATTCAGAATTTGTGGGCTTTGCTCGATCATAGTCGACAGAATTTCCGAATATTTCTTCCATAAGAGCATAGTCTCCTCTTACCCAAGAAACTTCAATTGCATGTCTTATCGCTCTTTCTACTCTTGAAGAGGTCGTGCTATAGTGTTCCGCAATTGTCGGATATAATTCTTTTGTAATTGATCCCACTAATGAGGAATCATCAAACAACATTTCTATTCCCTCGCGAATATATGTATATCCTTTAATATGTGAAGGAATTCCCAAGGAGTGTAATAAATCCGTTATTTCAATTTTAAGATTGCTACTTACACCACTGCGGTTGTTGATAACTTTGTTAATGATTGTCTCCAAAGCATTAACGGAAAAAGGCTTTTTGATGATATAATTTGGTTTAAATTCACCTATGCTCGCCATCATCTCTGGTGATATATATTCACTAGTAACAATGACCAATTTAGATAAACCTAATTCCCTATATTTATCTAGAATCATCTCTCCATTTACATCGCTTAACAGCATATTGACAATTAAAACATCGTAATCGCTGTCTAGATTATTGATAGCTTCCTTGCCATCACTAAAAGTTTTTACTACTGAAATACTACTAGAACTACTGAAATACTGCTTTACTGCATCCATGTGGCTGATATCATTATCCACCATCATAACTCGTATTGCCATAATATCTCCTTTATATTTTCTAATTATTTCGTACTGCTAAAATCATTATAGTATAAAATCTTACAAAATCATAGCGATTTTTTTGTCGAATATTAGCATTATTTGTAAATACGACATGAAGTTTACAAAAAGAACACTATTGAATAGTGTTCTCCTTTTTACTTAAGATTTCTATGGCTTTCATTAGTTGAGCATCATTTTCGCTTACAGGATTGAGCAAATACTCCTTAGTTAAATAAACTTCAATTCCCGGTTTTAGTCCAATTGTATCAATGTTATCCCCACTTGGAGTAAACCACTTGGCGGTCGTATATTTAATCATCGTATCATCACTTAATGTCGAGGTCTGTTGAACTTTACCTTTTCCGTATGATGTCGTTCCAACTAGTATTGCTCCATAGCTTTCCTTTAAGGCCGAAGCTAATATTTCACTGGCAGAGGCTGTTGCCGAATCTATTAAAACAACAATATCGTAATTTCGCTCTTCTGATGTTTCATCTAATATTGTATTGTGTGTTGTTTTACCCTCTAAAGAGTAGATAATCTTGCCCTTTTTTAAAAACATGCTGGCAATGCTATTGGCCATCGATAAATAACCACCGGTATTGCCACGAAGATCAATAACTAAAGAATCAATTCCCGAGCTTTCCAATTTTTTTAACGAACTACTTACCTGTTTATCGGCAGTGGCATTAAAACTCGTAAGTTCTAAATATCCTATTTTACTATCATCTTTTTCAAATACTTGCGTACCAACAACGGGATAATCAACAGTCTTCTTTTCGACATTAAACTCAAGAGTTTTGCTATCGCGTTGGACTTTCATGTTGATACTCTTATTTTCTTTAATAATCTTAGATATATCATCCGCGCTGTGATTTTCCGTAATCTTTGTTCCATTAATCTCGACGATAACGTCATTATTTTTTAATCCTACTTCACTGGCTGGTGTATTATCATAAACATTCAAGATGATTATTTCCTTTTTAGCATTTTTGATAACGGCGATTCCCAATCCTTCATAGTTTCCCTTTAACTTATCGGTTAAATAATCTGTATCCTCTTGATCCATATAGATGGAGTATTTTTCCTTAAGGAAACTCATCATACCATC
>CAJTKV010000044.1:0-2382 GCA_910577075.1 uncultured Bacilli bacterium | reverse complement strand
AGCTAGGTCATTATCACTAATTGTCTCATAGTATTCTCTTTTTATCTTTTCATACGTATTTACAACATCCATTAATTGTTTATTACCTACCGTTTTTAAACTGGCAAAATTCGATATAACCAATCCCGTAATCACACTAGCGAGAAATGCGATAGTTACACTACAAATAATGACAAATTTTAAAGAATATTGGTTTTTATTTTTTCCCAAGTTGTTTAATCTTTTTTTCATTTTATCCATAAAACCACCTATTAATTATTATATCATATCAA
Source organism: uncultured Bacilli bacterium (assembly GCA_910577075.1). Taxonomy (GTDB): domain Bacteria; phylum Bacillota_I; class Bacilli_A; order RF39; family UBA660; genus CAG-582. The sequence continues at coordinate 2,110 of CAJTKV010000044.1, read as the reverse complement.
AAGAAAAAAGACTTAAAAAGTCTTTTACTAACTCAATTTTTCTACTATTTTATCCTTTTCCGTAATATAAGATGTAACTTTGCCTTTCTTTATAGTAATTAAAGTTGTCTTAGTAATAACCAAGTCTTGAGCTTTAGCTGGTGTCGTATTTTCTTTACCATCCTTGTTATAGTATTTCTTATTTAAGGCACTTGATAAATCAACTGTATATAGATCAATTTTCTCATTATCATAAGATCCAACTAAACCATTATATAAGACATTTTCCACATTACTTGATTTGTCATAAAGAAGTACCATATATTCCCCATTACCTTGTTTGAATATATCATCTGCTACTATGACACTCTTATCAAACTTTACAGTCGTAGTAGTAGTCTCCTTTTCTTTTAAATCCTTAGTTACATATTGACCATTAAAATAATATAATAGGAAAACTGCTCCTATAATGATAACTAGAACTATAAAAAAACTTATTACTTTCTTATAATCTTCATTCAAACCACCGTTAATTTTAATTTGTTTGCTTTGAAATCTACTTGTATTATTATTCTTCTTTTTCATAAAACCACCTACTAATTATTATACCATAAATTATTTAATATACATATAATTATTTTACACAGATATTTTTTCATAAGGATATTGCTCTATCAAATAAAAAATGGCTTATGCAGCCATCTTTAATTTATTTTCTTCTGGAGTATCAATTACCTCTGTACTTTCCATGATTTGCGTAAGTTCACTACGCATTTCCTCCATTGCTTGTTCATTCCTTTTTATTTCTTCGTGCAGCTGTTCGTTGCGAGATTCGAATGCTGTAAGTAAAGTATTAATATAATTTATTTTATTTTTCATAACTACACCTCTTCACGAGTTACTATTATATATCAACTATTTGACCTTTGCAACTAAACTTGATGAATTTGTTATACTTTCTGCAATTGTCATCATATCTTGGCTATTTAAAGTATTGCTCGTAAGATAATAATCAATACCATTGCTTGTCCAATAAAGGGAATTGCTCGTTAGTGCTCCGACAGAATCTCCTAATAATAATGGTTCACCACTTACAGGGATAATTTCCATTTCCTTATTTTTAACAGAAACTTCTTCTACTAGAATAAAGGGATCTACTCCAGCAAATGTCAATATAACGCGGTTTCCATTGTCAGTTGTAACGGTATCTTTACTAGATAAATAGGTATCTGTTGGCACATATAAGGGATAAATTATCTCATCTAATATATTGCTAGTATTTTTAGTTTCAGTGTCTTTAGTACAATTCTTTTTACAGTTTTCATCTTCTTGGCACTCACTTATGCAACTTTCCTCTTTTTTCTTCTTTTCTTCTTTAGTTTTTTCATCATCTTCCTTTTTCTCATCATTTGATGATTCTTCCGTTATATAATTGTCTAAAGAAAAATATTCATCATTAAATTTTGGACTATAATTAATATCATTTATTTTAACTTCTAATATTGTAGCTCCCGTCTCATCTTTAACTGAAACATTTGTAATATTAAATTTCTTATCTGTCGTGATTACTTCATTATCAAGTTTGGCATTATTAGGATAATTTACTTTAGCCTTTATAATATAATTATCTTTCTCCTCTTCAATTACAGCATTACTGTCTTTATTTAAATCATCAACTAAAGAACCTATTAAGTAAGCTTGCGAAGAGTTATTTGGCCATTCACTTTGAAATCTAAAACTCTTGTTTAAATTTGGCGTTATAACATAGACACCATCACTATTCTTTAATATTACTTGCTCATGATTGCTTACGGTATTGACTAAAGATACTTTATAAAATTCATTATCCTTAACGCCTACTTTTAAGTCATAAGTAAATTCGTCCTCATTACTGATGAGTTTCATAACTCCTGTTAACTCATAACTTTCCTTTTTACTGTTATAATCCTTAAAACTCTTAAGATTATCTGTCGTATTTTTCATACATCCTGTTAGGACAAAAACCATAAGAAACATTACTACTACTTTTTTCATCTAACCATCTCCTAATAACAAAATATGTAAGAAATTTAATAAATATTAATAAACATGTATAATATTTCAAAAAATAACCCACAATAGTAATGGATAC
>CAJTKV010000043.1:11841-15597 GCA_910577075.1 uncultured Bacilli bacterium | reverse complement strand
GCTGCTAAAAATCCATATAAAAAGACTTTTAAATTAAATGGTGTAGAGCAAAATAATTGTACCTATTTTGCTTGGCAATATGCTCATGATAAAGCAGGTATATCATTGCCAGGTTGGGGGAATGCTTCTACTTGGTATAATTCTGCTAAAAAGGCGGGTTTTGAAGTTGGACAGACACCTAAAAATAATTCTATAATTGTAACTAGTTTTCATAATAATGGTAAGGATTTGGGGCATGTGGAATATGTAGAGAAGGTTGATGGCGATATATTGTATACTTGGGGTACTAGTACTTGTCGAGTTAATGATTATCCGCCTTTAGTTAAATGTCTATCGGTTATTGAAGATGTTCCAGCAGGTGTGGATACAATCGATGAGTATCTTGCTAGTTTAGAAGAAAAAAATAAATGTTATAAAAAGTATACTATACCTAAAGCTTGTGAGGATCATGCAAGTGCCTATACGCATAGTGATTTACTTATAGGATATATATACTTAGATAATCCACCAAAGGTAACGACGACGAAAAAAACGACGACAACGAAGAAACAAATAATAACGACGAAGCCAACAATAACGACATCACCTGAAGTTTTAAAATCTAGTAATTCATATTTGAGTAGCTTAACTATTGATAATATAAAATTTGATTTTAATAAAGAGATATTTGAATATAAGATTGACGTTTTAAATGATGTTAGAGAAATAAATATAAAAGGTGTAAGTGAGGATGAACAAGCGAGTGTCGAGGGGTTAGGAATGCATTTGCTAAATGAGGGTACTAATATAATTGAAATTATTGTCAAAGCTCAGGATGGATCACAGAAAATCTATTCGTTATATATCAATAGAAAAGAAGAAACGGCGAAAATAGCGACATTGACGACGGAAAAAAAGAGTAAAGAAGAGCAGAATAATAAAGTTAGCAATTATATTTTTATCGTGGGTGTTGTGATAATGATTCTTGCTCTTATGGGAATTGTTATAATTTTATTTAGAAAATGGAGAAGTTAGCACTGCTCTCTTTTATTTATAGCCATGGGTTAACGAGGGTATAAAAATTTAGTATGGGAGGTTCTATTGAGAAAATACCTCTTTGATGATATTATTAATTTAGATATTTGATGAACATCAGGGAGGATTTTATGGTTGAATATTTAAAATATCTTAAAGAATTTTTAAGACACGACAGGGAAAAATATGGAGTTCCACCATATGGCTTGGATATGCCAGTTAATAAGACGGCTTATTATGGCATGATAGAGGATGATTTAGGAGTATGTGATAATAATAGTTTATATCTCTTATATGATTTTAATAGAAGATATCTTTCTAAACCAGCTTTTAAATCAGCTTTAGATTTGGGGAATATGGATGACTTTTATTATGATGTATTAAAGTACATGCAGGAATTTGATTTAAAGGCTTATGGAGGTATTGATATCTTAAATGAGGAACAAAGAAAATTCTATCAAGGATTTTTAGGAGATAAGACGACAACTTATATTACTGATTCAGGGATTTTAGTGGGAGAAAGTCCTAAGGGAAGAGCTTATATTTATACTAATGGTGAATAAAAGGACATTTAAATTTGTCTTTTTTATTTACGAATGATGGATATTTTGTTATTATAATTTTTGATGTTAGGAGAGGGTGGTATTATGAAATTATTTAGTAATGGAAATACGCTTAGTAAGTTAAATAATAATTGCTATTTGCTAGATATTAAAACACCTTCTACTAAAGAAACGATAATTGATATATTTAAAAGTGTGGGTATCAATGTCGAAGAGATGCTTAGAGAATATAATGAGGTTTTTGATGTAGGTCAAGCAGAGTTTTTAGAATTAGATGGCATATTTATCTTTGTTTATAAAAATGGCTATAATTATTTTATATCGTTAAAGGAAAAAGACAGCATTAGATCTTTTAGACTTTTTCATAAATATTGTGTGTATTCATTATTTAAAGAGGGAATTGAAACAAATAGTATAAATGAAATAAAAAAGTTTATTGATACATTAGCAGAACTAAAAAGAAGTTATCCTTTGCTTCTCTTATATGATTTATATACTTTATATGATGATACAAACTTGATTAATGAGTTTAATTATCAGGTAGTTATTGATGATGAAGAAATAGAATTGATGTTGCCGGCTTTTCGCGATGTAAAAGATGCTTGGAAAAATTTAAGTATAGTTCTTAAAAGTACCAAAGAGGATGTCGGTCACATTGAATTTAATTTAAGTGATGATAATTTTAAGTATGTGGGAAATGTAGAATATGTTATTAAAGAGAAATATCGAAAAAAGGGATATGCAACTAGAGCTTTAGCGCTTGTTAAAAGATTAGTAGCTGAATATGAAAGAGAAGTTGATAAAACACTTTATATTTCTACGGAAGTAGATAATTTGGCTTCACAGGGAGTAATCTTAAAAAATGGAGGCACTCTATATTATGAAGGAGAGGTTCCCAAGGGAGATAAGGTGTTTTTTCTCAATAAAGTAGATTATGTCAAAATATATACTATTGATGCTAATGCTCTTTAAGAATGAGCATTTAAGTGCTATATTATAAGTGGTGATATTATGAAAGATAAAAAACAAAAATATGCTGATTTATTATTAAAGTGCTTAAAATTGGAAGATAAAAAATATTTGTTTGTTCGCCTTCCAGATTTTTTAAGTGATTTTGCAGATTTAATTAAGATATCGGCAGAAAGTTATGATTTAAAGGAAGTTCATATTGAGGTTGAAGAAGTTTTTAAGAAACATGATTTACTTCGCGATCTCGATCAAGAAAACATCAATAAACATCCAATGTTTGATCATAAGGAGTATAACCGCTATGCCAAACTTGATGCTGCTTTTTTATTTATTCAAAGTATGGTTCCAAATTTGATGGATGATGTCGATCCTAAGAAAATTAAGGATACAGCAACGCATACGAGAGAAACGGAAAGAGAGTTTAGAAGCCTATATGAGACAGATAAACTTAATTGGTGTATTGCAGGTGTTCCAAATAAATATTGGGCACAGGATGGCTTAAAAATGAGTGAAGATGAGCTATGGGAGTTGATATTTAAAGTTTGCCTTGTAGATGATGAGCATGATCCTTATCTATTGTGGCAAGAGAAGTTAAATGCCTTAGAAGAGAAAGCTGAAGTTTTAAATGATTATAATTTTGAATATCTAAAATATTCTAATTCATTAGGTACAGATTTGAAAGTCTATTTGCCAAAGGGACATATATGGGCTTGTGGTAAGGATAAATTAGGAAGAATAGTTAACTTACCAACTGAGGAAATATTCACTTCTCCCTTATATAATAAGACAGAGGGAATTGTCTATTCTTCTAAACCTCTTTTATATAATAATGTTTCAATTGAAGATTTCTATTTAGAATTTAAAGAGGGAAAGATAGTCAATTTTCATGCAGAAAAAGGCGAAGAAGTCTTAAAAGGCATAATAGAAACTGATGAATATTCATGTTATTTAGGAGAATGTGCTTTAGTTTCTTTTGATTCACCGATAAGCAATACGAATATTATATTTCAAGAGACCCTTTATGATGAGAATGCCTCTTGTCATTTAGCCATAGGATCGGGATTTAATGAATGCCTTAAGGATTCTTTCGATAAAAGAGGAGATGAATTAAGGGCCTTAGGAGTTAATGATGCTAAGACACATGTTGATTTTATGATTGGGACGAAGGATTTGCGCATTGTTGGAGTAACATATGATGGTGAAGAGATAA
>CAJTKV010000043.1:8481-11820 GCA_910577075.1 uncultured Bacilli bacterium | reverse complement strand
TTTAATCATATTCATGATACTATAACTTGCTAATGGGGGATTAGTATGAAAGTAATAGGTATTGCTGAAGATCTAACTTATGATTATTTTAAAACTGGGGGATATAATCTTGTTGCGCCAGTTTTAGAAAGTGATGGTCAAAAATATATTCAGCATTTAAAAGATGATAGCATCATAAATCTAGTAGAAATGGTTTCACATATTCCTCGTGAGAATCGAGAGTCATGGGTATCCGATTATTTAGATGTGTTGGATATGAGCGAGGAAGAGATAAAAGAAAAATATACGAGAAGTTATAAATATGAAAGATATGATACTAGTATATTGGGCGAGGATGAAATACGAAGAGTTGATGAGACAATACACATTCAACCGGATATGGAAATATCTGATGCTAAAATGGTCGTGGGAGTATCTTTAGATGAAGATGTATTCATTGGCAATGAGACATTTATTTTAAACCAATTACTGCTTTTGATGGGAAGCCCTAAGAGCGATGAGGAATTTGATATTCTCTATAAAGTATGTAATATGACTGGTAGATATATCGATATGGGTATGGTAATTGATGCGGCATTAAATGCCAATTTATCAGCAAGAATAAAGGGAAAATGGCGTAATTATCAAGACGATTATGAACTCATTAAAGATGTTGAGGAGACAATAAAAAAGCATCTAGATAAGTTATCTATAAAAAAATTAAAAAAGTAAAGTAAGATTAAAGAATCCTATATCTTACTTTTTTCTTTGTTTTAAAATGATTTTATAGTATTATAAAGGGTATTAGGTGATTTTATGGATGATATAAAATTGGATATAAATGAATTAAGTGATGAGGAGCTTTTAAATGGTTTGGATGCGACTGGCGAAGTAATGGATTTAGCTAAAGCATATTTAACAAGCTTAAAAAAGTTTGAACCTCTAACTAAGCAAGAAGAAAGAAAACTGTTTAAAGAATACTATGAGAGTCATAATCCCAAAATAAAAAAGGAGATAATTGAGAGAAATCTTCGCTTTGTCGTTTGGTTTATTAAGAAAAATAGGATAAAGATTGATGGAATGGATTTTATGGATGTCATCCAAGAAGGAAACTTTGTCTTAATGCGAAATTTTGAGAAATTTGACTTAGACCAGAATACTAGATTTGTAACTTTTATGGGAGAATGTTTGAGAAAATATTTTAGTAAAAGTGCACTTGATAATGCGCATTTTATGAAGATTGGACATAATATGTATAGTGTATATTTGAAATTTCTTAAATATAAGAATGAATACGTGAGAAAAAAGGGCGTTGAACCATCTAAAAAAGAAGTGATGCAGGAGTTACATATTAATAAGACGACATATGATGTCTTTAAGAATATGGAAATTACGGGAAATACAACGGTATCTTTAGACAGTTCTATTAATATGAATGAAGAAGATAAAGATGTTTCATTGTATGACTTGATTGCTTCAGATAATAATGAAATCGATAATTTTGAGGAGTTTATCAATAATAAAATCTTGCTTTGGAGTGCAAAAGAGGCCCTTACACCCTTAGAGTATTATCTCTTTTATAATTACATAACAGATCCAAACACTTTCACACAAACAAAACTGGCAAATATTATTGGAATGAGTCAGATATCTGTATGTCGTATTTTAAAATCTATATTTGAGAAGGTAAGAACTATTAATTTAGATGATAGTAAGATCTCTATAGAGTTAATGAAGAAAATAGAAAAAATGGATTTTCGACCAATTGATTTTCCTAAAAAAGTCATATTAATTTATATGCGTAATAAGATGAGTGCTGAAGAGTTTTACTATGTTTATAATGTTTGGTATTTAAATTGTGATGATGAGACGTTAAGGAGAAAATTTAAAAAAATTGGTGTTAATTATGATGAATTACGGGTATCTATGCAGAGCATAATGGATACTTTAGAGGAAATGTTAGAGTTTAAATATACCAAGATTTTTAATGTTGTCAAGAAAAAGCATTCTAATCCCCAAATAATGGAAATGGATATATCAGTAAGAATGAATTTTGATTATGTTATCAGTCACATATTAAATAAGTTGACTTATGATGAGGTAATAGATATTTTGGGAGAAAATTATGATTCTTTAGATGAAGAAATTAAAAGGGGATTATATACCTATTATAATTGGAAATATAAATGGAAGAATGTTACGGTTAAAGAGGATATTGAGGCTAAAATTAATTTAAAAAGGCATGGATTTAAAAGAAAACGTTATGTAGATTTAAATAAACTTTATGATGTCTACTTAAAAAATAAGGATATGTTTGAAGATGCTACACAAGAGGCGATAGAAAGCACTCTTTTTAGTGCTTATACACATAAGAAGGAAAAATTTAATAGTACAACTAGATCGTCTTATTATCGCTCGTTATGGCGCTTAGAAGAAAAATATTATAACTTAGATAATTATTTTAGTTTGAATATACCAAAGAGCGAATATTATCGCATTCTTAGAGAGTATAGATATATTTTTACGGAAGAGGAACTTTTTGTCTTAGATGCGCATTCAGAATATAAGAAAAAGCGTGCAACATTTGAGGAGATAGCTAACAGTTTGGGAAAGAGCGTCAATGAAGTTGATGGAATTTATATTTGGGCGAAAAATAAAATATTATTGCTCTATTTGGGACTTTATAAAGTTATGGTAATTGAAAATGAACCTCTATATGTTCAATATGTCAATAATCCAAAGTTTGATATTACACCTTTAGCTCGAGAAATAGGACGGATGCGCTTTATGGAACATTTGAGTTATGAAGAGATAGCTGATAGAGTAAAATTAGAAGATGATGAAGAGAATCATCAAAAGAAGAGTAAAACTTCGAAAAAACAAAAGGTCTCAAATATTATTACTAAATTAATAAGATCAATTGAAATACATCATTATAATATTTTAAATGAAGTAAAATTTGATGAGGATAAAGTGAATAAATTATTAGATGAGCTTAATTATAGTGATGGAGATAAAAATATCATTAGGGATTACTATATAGATGAGATTAATCTGGATATTTTAAAGAACAAGTATAATATGTCCCAATCAGAGATAAATACGGTCATGATGAAATTTAAACATAGCTATATCACGAAATATAAAAAGGATGTTACTCTAGACGATATCGAAAGAGAATTAATGGAACATGTAACAGATACGGTTTTAACGGATGATCAACGAATTGTCTTAGCTTTTATGCAGGGAATTAAATGTCCTTATAATCCGCTGGGAGAAAGGAAAGAAGCTTCAGAAATAGCTTTATTGATTGATACTAGCGAAAAGAATATCGCTACTATATATCGCAAAGGAGTATTT
>CAJTKV010000043.1:268-8471 GCA_910577075.1 uncultured Bacilli bacterium | reverse complement strand
TAGTCCCCAATTCCTCTAACGTTTTTGTCTCTTCATCTATTCCCTTAAATTGTCGGTATTATTGGGTCTGATTTGGGAGCATTAAGCCGAAGTGAGGTCATTAGTGCTCTTGCGGATAAGAATATTCCCCTAACAGAAGAAGAAAAGATATTAATTAGACAATTTAAGGGAATAGATGAAGAGACAAAAACGTTAGAGGAATTGGGGACTATGAATAAAGTCAATGCCACTTCCATTAAAAGACGAATTCAAAATATATATTTAAGTATATTGAAGTATCAAGATGGGAAAGCTGACAAAAAATATGATTTTAATGAAGATATTGTGCCAGTTTTGAAGTATTTACCATTGTATTATCAAAATTTAGTGATAGATATGTATCGCGATAATTTGAATAATAAAGAAATAGCTTTAAAGTATGGTATAGACTATGAAAAAATACATTTAGAAACGGCGGAGGCTAATAAGCAATTGTTTTATATACTTAAATGTCCGCGTGCGAAAAAATTTGACTTTGATTATGCTAGAGAGGTCATCAATAATCCGGATTTGCCATATTATGATAATGAGACAAGGGATGTCGTGTATATTTTTAATCGATTATTTGGCAATGATGGCAATAAACCGGCAACAAAGAAAGAAATTCAAGAAGGCTTGGGATTATCTAACAATGTAAAACTAAATGTTATCTTAAGAAAGATGATGATCGCAATATGTAAATATAAAGATGGTTTTAAAAAGGCTAAATCTTATACAAGAGAGGAAATAGAGAACTACTATAATACCTATAAGGATGAATTAACGGATTTTGATAAGAAGAGATTTCTTCATGCTTTGAGGGATGAAGCTCAGATTTACAAAGGGGTAAATGATTTAGTACTTTATGAAATGCTTAAAAGTGAGACGGATGATATACTATTTCTCGATGAGTTGGGAAGAGATAAAATAAGGGATATGATGAGGTATAATCCATATAATTTGACAGGTGCGCAGTTGGCTTATTTAGCATTCGCCTATGATATACCAGCAAAGGAACTAATGAATGGTCGAAAAAGAAGAAAATTATATCGGGCATTGGTGCCATTTATGAAGGATTATATACGCGGTGAGATAAAGCGCTTAGAAAAAGAGGAATAATTTATAAAATAAGGCATAAATATACGCAAAAGTGGTTGAAAAATGGGCTAATTTTTGATATATTATCTATGGTTTTATAACCAAATAAGCACAAATATTGTTTTTATCTCCCTGTGGCCATTGGTTGGAGGTAAATAAGATATTTGGATGAATTAACAAAAGGAGAGTGAAATTTATGGCTGTTGTTTCTATGAGTTATTTATTAGAAGCAGGTGTTCATTTTGGACATCAAACAAAAAGATGGAATCCTAAGATGAAGGAATACATCTATACTTCAAGAGATGATATTTATATAATCAATCTTGAAAAGACTGCTGCATGTATTGAAACTGCTTATGCAGAAATTAAGAAGATTGCAGAAAATGGAGGAAGTTTCTTATTCGTTGGAACTAAGAAACAAGCTGTTGAGGCTTCAATTGAAGAAGCTACTCGTTCAGAATCATTCTATGTAACTGAGAGATGGTTAGGTGGAACACTAACTAATTTTAGAACTATTAGAAAGAGAATTAAGAGACTTGAAGAAATCGAAGAAATGGAAAAGAACGGTATGTTCGAAGTACTACCTAAGAAGGAAGTTGTCGGTTTAAATAAAGAATATGATAAATTAAACAAAGTATTATGTGGTATTCGTGGTATGACAAAGTTACCAAATGCTTTGATTATTGTAGATCCTAAAAAGGAAATTAATGCCATTAGAGAAGCAAGAAAATTAAATATTCCAGTATTTGGATTAGTTGATACTAACTGTGATCCTGATGATGTTGATTTTGTAATTCCTGGTAATGATGATGCTGTAAGAAGTGTTAAGGTTGTATTGGGAGTTTTAACTAATGCTATTTGTGAAGCTAAAGGTTTAGAGATAGTAGATTACATAACTGAAGAAGAAAGACCTAAGAAGGAAGCTAAACCAGCTGCTCCTAAAAGAGAAGTTCGCGAAGAAGCTCCAGTAGAAGAAGAACAAGAAGAAGTAGAAGAAACTATTGAAGTAGGAAATGACTTATCAGATAAAACCGTTACTGAACTAAGAGCTATGGCAAAAGAAGCAGGGGTTAAAGGTTATTCTACTATGAAAAAAGATGAATTACTTTCATCACTAAGTTAAGGAGAATAAGAATGATTAGTGCAAAAGATGTTAATGAATTAAGAAGTAAAACTGGTGCAGGAATGATGGACTGCAAAAAGGCTTTAACTGAATGCAATGGAGATATGGAAGCGGCCATTGATTGGTTAAGAGAAAAAGGTATTGCTAAAGCTGCTAAAAAGGCTGATAGAATAGCTGCAGAAGGACTTGCAAATATCTTTACTGATGGTAATAAAGCTGTTATCTTGGAAGTTAACTGTGAAACAGACTTTGTTACTAAGAATGCTGAATTTGTTGAGATGATTGAAAACGTTGGTAAGGCTATTTTAAAAGGTGATACTAGCGATATAGATAAAATCAACGAATTAGATGTCGACGGACAGACAGTTGCAGAATATATCGTTGCTAAAACAGCAAAAATCGGCGAAAAATTATCTTTAAGAAGAGCTGAATTAGTTACAAAGACTGATACAGAAAATTTTGGAACTTATTTACATATGGGTGGAAAGATTGCTGTATTAGTTGTTGTCGAAGGAGCAAATGAAGATGTTGCAAAAGATGTTGCAATGCAAGCAGCTGCTATGAGACCTGAATATTTAAATAAGGATCAAGTTCCAGCAGAAGTAATTGAAAAAGAGAGAGAAATTCTAAAGGAACAAGCAATTAATGAAGGTAAACCAGCTGACATTGCTGAGAAGATGGTTAATGGCCGTATTCAAAAATACTATAAGGAAAATTGCCTTATTCATCAAGCATTTGTTAAAGATGGCGACATCGATGTTGAAACATATGTTAAGAATAATGGTGGTTCAGTTAAATCAATGATTCGTTACGAAGTTGGCGAAGGAATGGAAAAAAGAAGCGAAAACTTTGCTGAAGAAGTTGCTAAACAAGTCAATGGAGAATAATAAGAGTTCAGTTAATACTGAACTTTTTTATTTGTATAAATAAATAATAAAAAAAGAAGATTATACTTAATCTTCAATTTCAGTCATTAAATTATCTATTTGGTTATTGTCTAGAGTAATATTATCATCGTCTAATTCAACCATAGCTGAAGGATCTCCAAGGGCAGCAATTATATCATTTACCTCTTGGGCTTCTGTAGTCTCTTGAGTAATCTCAGGTGGTGTTTGAATAACTTGTGGCTCTGGAGCTATTTGCGAGCTATCTAGAGCTACATTTGGTATTTCAGGTGTAGTTGGTATTACAGGAGCTACTGGAGCGCTTACACTGGCAATAGGTTGGTTATTTGCATCACTTGGGGTTGATGGTTCTTCATCAATAATATCTGTAAAGTCGAATACTTCATTGGTGAATTCATTTATTTCCTTTATAGTGATGCTATTCATTAATTTTTGAGTTAAAGGATCGTCTAAAGTTATCTTCTCTTCGAGCATTTCTTCCGTTATGGCATCAATATCTTTTAAAACTCGATCGATTTCATCCTGACCATCATCGCTCTTGGCTTCTGGTTCAACATCTTTGAATATTTCTTCAAATTTAGAGTCATCTTGTTCCTCTTTAACTGGAGTGGAAGGGGAGATATCTTCATTAGTATCTCTTATTTCTTCTATTTCCTCTTCTTCTTCAATATCATCTTCATCTATTTCAATAACCTTAACAGGTTTTTTCTTTTTATGTTTCTTTATGATCACTTCTGGTTCATCATCGTCTTCGGAATCAGAATGCGCGGTCTGTTTTAAAGCTTCGAGTAATTCCGGAGGGAAATTGATATTTATCGGTCCACTCAAGTTAGCCGTTGTAGGATTGGTATTATTGGCGGCTGGAGTAGATGAACTATTTGATTCAGAATCAATTATTTGATCTTCTAATCCTAGTTGTGAGCCACTTCCTAAGTCGTCCTCTAAGTCGATTAGTTTTAATATTTCTTCAAATGAAGTCTTTCCGTCGAGAACTTTAGATAAACCATCTTCTAGCATGGTTGTCGTTCCATGGTTACTGTATACGAGTTTTCTAAGTACTTCTTTGGGAACACCTTTAGTTATGGCATCTTTTATCGCTTGATTTAAAAGCAATACTTCATGAATGGCGATACGACCGCGATAACCACGTGAACATTCAGAACATCCGACGGGCTCATATATTTCAGTAATCTCTTTATTAAAGACTTTTTGGAATATATCTTTTTCATAATCAGATGTAGGTCTTAGACGCTTACATTTATCACATAGACGTCTTGAAAGTTTTTGTGAAATAACACCTGATAGAGAGGAACCAAGGAGGTATCTCTCGACAGACATATCGGTTAGACGTTCAATTGTATTAAGCGAGTTATTCGTGTGGATTGTCGATAAAACTAAGTGACCAGTAATTGATGCACGAACGGCAATACGGGCTGTTTCATCATCACGAATTTCTCCGATCATTATGACATCTGGGTCTTGACGCAAGATACTACGTAGTACAGAGGCAAAAGTTAATCCGATTTCAGATGCAGCTTGTACTTGGTTGATTCCACCAATATTCATTTCTATTGGGTCCTCAACGGTAACTAGGTTAGTACCTTCAACATTTAACCTTTGAAGCATAGCGTAAACGGTAGTTGATTTACCAGATCCAGTAGCACCTGTTACTAGGATTATACCGTTTGGCAAATTAATCATCTTTTTTACCTTCTCTAGATTTTCTTCGCTGAAGTCTAGAGCTTCAATACCAGCTGCACTCATAGAGTAGTCCATGATACGAATAACGATCTTTTCACCAACATTAGTTGGAAGACAAGATACACGCAAATCGACAGTTTTATTGGCAAGTTCTGTTCTAATGGCACCGTCTTGCGGAACACGACTTTCCGTAATATTCATACCAGATACTATTTTAATACGTGTAATCATATTACGTTTGACATATAATGGTACAATAGAGTAGTCATTTAATTGACCATCTATTCTAATACGGATCTTAATTCCTTCATCAAAGGGATCAAAGTGAATATCGGATGCACCTTTATTAATAGCATCTAAGATAATGGAGTTAACGATATCCGTTATAGGTACATTATTGTAATCAAATGTAACCATACCAGCAAACATATCTTTACCATCCATTTGATGGGCAGATGCAGAAATAGGGGCAGCAGCGACAGATTCTACAACTTCTGAAGATGTACCAGTAACGGTATTTAAAGTTTGGGCTAAAGTATTTTCATCAATAGCAGTTGATTGTGCTGAGCCAATATAGTTCCCCGATGCATCAATAAGCGATGGATCTATGGGATTACCTAATTCGTCTACGTATTGCGGTGTTTGAGCACCAATATAGTTTCCAGCTGCATCAATAAGTGATGGGTCTATAGGGTTACCAAACTCATCAACGTATTGAGGTTGAACAGGATTACCATTTTCATCAACATACAAATTATTCGTATTAGTTTCATCTATCATGTACAATCAACCCTATCTATTTTATTCCATACTAATTATATAATATTTGAAATAATCAAGTCAACCTCATTACATTAATTTATAACTTTTAGGGCAAAAAAAAGGAACTATTCATTATAATTCCAGTGAAATTTTGTGTAATCTAGCAAGCACTTGACTAAATCGCTAGGTGCTGTTAATTCCTCTTTAGTATCTTTATTTATGGCATGAATAATCAATTCATTTTTATCAATGATTTCTTTTTTTTCTTTTAATACTTTATATTCATTTAAGTATCTGCTGGCAAATATTGGTTTATCCACAATATCCCCGGGAATGCAATTATATTGAATAACATTGCGTTCATATACACCGTTATTTTTAGTCCATGGTGTCTTGACTTCTATTAAAAAATCTCTGTAACTCATAGTGTCCCCCTCAAATTTGTTTGTTATAATACCATTTTATTCAAAAAAATGCAAATTTTTACTAGGATAATATGAAAAAAGACTAGAAATTACTAGTCTTTAACAGCTTTTTTTAAGATTTATAATCTTAGATCTATTGGTTTTTTTGTAACTTACCGTAATATTTATGGTATATTCTTTTCCCGATACAAGGTTGTTACATTGACCACCAGTGTCTGGATCACTTGCTAAGAAGCAATCCATAGAAACGGTAGCTTGATTAGTTACATCGACACCATTTTCTTTTACAAGTATTTTATCTTTAGCATTGCTTCCTAAAGCTTTAAAGTCATCAACTGTTGAACAATTTGGTCCTAAGTAGGTAATGGATAATTTTGACTGTTCTGTTGTAGTAGTGGTCTGTGGAACTTGAGGAATATTATTGACTGATGAATTTGGTGCAACGGCGACACTTATACCATCGGATTGATTTGCCTTGAATTTTTGATATGCGGCCTTGACAATGAAGGTTGTCGTGGCGTCAAACTGCACGTTGGTAGTAAATCTCGTATTTGTTGTAAATCCTAAATCATATGTTCCTGTTTGATTTTTTAGATATACTTCATATCCAAAAGCTCCAATATTAGCATTGTTATAATCTAATCGCTGTTTTAGGTATTTATCTGCCCATCTCTTGTAGACGTTAGATTTTTTGAAGTATTCTGTTAGATACTCGGTATTAACAGCTTCTGGTGTAGCTGCTGGTGTCCAAGAAAGTGTTACAGAATTAGATGTCGAATTGTAACTTAGGTTACTTGGGTTTTCCAATTTAGAGAAGCGAGTTGATACTTGGGAAGGAGCAGATCCTTTTTTGAATATCTCGCTTGATCGCAATTCTTTAGGGGTAAATTCACTGGCAAGTTGAACTGGATCTGTTTCAAGTTCTATTTCGACAGTAGTAAGTCCACTAGGTTTTTTGAAACGTGAATTTTTCTTCATTATACCTTTAGTAAGAAGCTTTATAATACCTCGTCTGGCAGCACTACCTTCTTTACCAGTTAAGTGATATTCTTTAGTATTGGTCTTATAACCATACCACAATGATACGGCATAATCAGGAGAGTAGGCAACTTCCCATACATCACCAATCATGCTCTTAACGCCTAATTCTTTTTTAGCGGCAGCACCAACAGTTGTGGTACCAGTCTTAGCAGCAATATCGGTTCCGCTTACCCCACCAACACCAACGGTTCCGCTTGTAACGGCGTATCTTAAAATATTGGTTATTATATATGCTGTCTCTTCACTCATAGCCTGAACTTTTTTAGGTACATGTTCGTAGACCTCGCCACTATCAGTGAATTCAATTTTAGTAAATGTATATGGTTCAATATAAGTTCCACCACGACCGAATGTTGCAAAGGCAGCTGCTGATTGAATAGGTGAAACTCCTTCAAATCCACCAATTGATGCGGATTCAAGTATTTGTCCATTGCTTGTCTCTAATGATGTCCAACCAAGTTTAGTTGCAAAATCTACTTTTTGCTCATTAGTTGTTTGCATAAAGGTAAATAGAGCAGGGATGTTACGAGATTGAGCAAGAGACTTTTTGATAGTCATAATTCCTTTATAACCACTATCAAAGTTTCTGATTGAAGCTCCTCCTGAGTAAGTCATTTTATCATCGACGATTGTCTGTCCAGTTCCCCAATTTAGGTATTCAACTGCTGGACCATAATCTAATACAGGTTTTGCGGTTGATCCTGGTGGGCGAAGAGTATAGGCAAAATTCCATCCTCTTTGGGCATTTTTATTACGACCGGCACCTACGGCAACCAATGCTCCTGTATGAACGTCTATGACGGCAATACCAGCTTGAGCAACGTCGTTTTTCCATTTGTAAGTTTTACCAGAGTAGATATCGTTTATTACTTGTTGGCGTTCAGGATCAAAAGTTGTATAGACATTCATTGATAGGTTATCAGGACTCCAGTCATCTTTTTGTCCACCATATAAAGCTTGAAGTTTTTCTTTAACGTCTGTTACGACTGTATCTATATAACCAATTTCTTCTGGAAGTTTTCCATCACCTTTGTCCTTTAATAAAGAAGTGACAGGTATAGCATCAGCTTCATCTCTTTCTTCTTCCGTAATATAGCCATGACGATACATCAAATTTAAAACTGTGCCTG
>CAJTKV010000043.1:0-258 GCA_910577075.1 uncultured Bacilli bacterium | reverse complement strand
TCTTCTTTTTGTTGCTGCTTCTGGATGAGAGAAGGGATTATAAGCTGTAGGTGCTTGGAATAATCCGGCAATCAAGGCAGCTTCGGATAGTGTAAGATCCGTAACTGATTTACCAAAGTAGGTTTGACTTGCCTGTTCAACACCGAAGGCACGAGATCCCAATTCGTTAATGTTGACATAGAATTCAATAATTTGCTCTTTAGTATATTTTTTCTCAAGAACAAATACCGATAGATAAATATCTGTAAATTTTCTGAT
>CAJTKV010000042.1:7439-16234 GCA_910577075.1 uncultured Bacilli bacterium | reverse complement strand
TGTGAATAATACTTAATTTACTCTTTTGTTGCACTTGACTTTTTAATTTAGAAATGAAAGGTCTTTTTGGGACATAAAATCATTGACTTTTACATATATTTAGTGTATATTGGTAAGTGCGTAGTTATTGGCAGTCTATCTATCAATAATTAATGTGTTTAATTGAAATAGTTCTAGTAACTTAAACTGCCTAAGGGAAAGAGGATTAAACACCCTAATTAGAATTTAGATAATTCCTTTACTATGAAATATAATGAAAGGAGAAAAAACAATGTCAAGATATACTGGACCTGCTTACAAAAAGTCTAGAAGATATGGTTTTTCAACATTAGAAAACGGAAAAGATATTGCAAGACGCCCTTTTGCTCCAGGACAACATGGTGCTGGAAGAAGAAAGAAAGTTTCTGAATATGGTATCCAATTACAAGAAAAACAAAAAATTAGATTTATGTATGGCTTAAATGAAAAACAATTTAGACGCACATTTGATAAAGCTGCTAAATTGAAAGGTGTTCATGGTGAAAACTTCTTAAAATTACTAGAATCAAGACTTGATAATCTAGTATATAGAATGGGTCTTGCAAACACTAGACGTGCTGCTAGACAAATCGTTAATCATGGACATATCATGGTAAATGGTGCTAAAGTTGATATTCCTTCATACCAATGCAAACCTGGTGATGTAATCGCTGTAAGAGAAAAGTCTTTAGAGCATCCTGCTATAAAAGCTTCTCTTGAAGCTAATGTTACTAGACCTGCATTTGTTGAATTCGATGCTAAAAAATTATCAGGAACTTACCTTAGATTACCTGAAAGAGCTGAATTAAATGCGGAAATCAATGAGAGCCTAGTTGTTGAGTTCTACAACAGATAATAAATAAAAAAGGAAAATTAATTTTTCCTTTTTTTATGTCATAGTATTAACTGACAAGATTTTGTAATCGTGGTTTTTTAATGGTATCTCTTTTGGCTATTTCACTAGTAATTATGCGAATTATTTTATCTGCTCCACTCTTTTGAACTTTATTATTTTCATCGACATTAAAGTATATGTATTTTTTTAAATCAGCTAGTTCTTCAGTTTTTAAAGTTGAAAAGAATTCAATATATCTTCCGTTGGCTAAGGATGCAAGGTAATAGGCATAGAAATCACTGTTTTTTATGCGATATAAGTCACGATCTATCATCAAACGAACTAGAGGTCTTACCCTACTAACGCGCATCATAGCGTTTATTCCACCTAATTCTTGAAAAGAAAGTAATTCAAAAACATCATATTCTTTAGGACTAAGGATAGAAAGCAAACGAGCTAATCCCTCATCGTCCATAGCCGATAAATGATTTTCCTTTACGGCATTAATAACTTGCTTAACTTTGTTTTCGTTATACATAGTTTCCTCACCTTACTTAAATATTTTCTCTAACAACCCTATTGACTCTTTTTTCAAACTCGCTAAATGATGCCATAAAAACTTTGATAAAAACATTAAAATGGCGCTTATTAAACACTTCATAGATGCGGCGATATATCTCATCAACAGCAACTACTCTGGCCTTCAATCCATCATTTGGAGCATATATCTTGGTTTTGCGAACGACAGTGTTATATTGTTCTACAAGAGTTTCAAGATTAATCTCTCTTTTATAAATATGACTTAGTTTATATTGATTATAACTGCTTGCTCCAGTTATAATCGATGTCATAATGTGATTGGCGTCCTCCTGATCATATGAATTAATATTGCTTATTACGAACAAATTCATAAAGTAATAACCCAAAACAACAATATTATTAAATATATAGGGATCTGCAATGAATTTTTCTTTTCTTTCAATGCCCTTGGCATCTAGTTCTTTGATTATTGCATATACCCAGTTAATGTTTTCTTGATATAACATTTCTGTCAAACGATCAAAATTCATATGCATTCCTCTCTATTCTATAAAGATTATATCATATAAAAGGAGAAATAAAAAGAACATTATTAGAATAAATAAAGTCTTTAAAGATAAATAAGAAAAATATTTGCTATTCTAATTACGAGGTATTTTAAATGAAACGATTTATATTTTATGCTATAATATCTTTTTGAAGAAGGAATGGCTATGGAAAAGTTTGAAAGACATGATTTAAAATGCGATATTAGGGTCAGTAGGCAAGATAATTTTTACCACTTTTTTGACTTTTTGAACACTTGGATATATGCCCTATGTCAATCCATTATTTCCTTTGGATTTAATAGTAAAGCAACTAAAGAGACTTATAGGACTTTATCTGAATATTTTCAAAATTTGAAATTAGAGAATTCCCTTTATACTTATCTTTATCGTCATTCTAGAAAGGCCGATAATGAGACAGTTGGTGATTATCTACAAAGTCTATTCGAATTAAGTGAAGAGACTTTTTCTTACTATATAAATTTTTTAGAAGAAATCCTTGTTGCATGTGATTTAAGACGAGAATATCGCATAAAACGCGATAGTAGAGATTTCCTAACCCTCCTAGAAAGTAACGAATTTTTTCAAAAATTATTAGAAATTGTAATAGATGAAAACGATATATTGGAGTATTTGAAAGTAAATAAAAAATTTATTAATTATTTAAATGAAAATGATTTGCGAGTTATATACGTCAATTACAATATAGAAAGGGAAAAAGAACACATTGGTGTTAATCTGAAATTTGATAAAAATGATAATTTGCAAGATATAAAAATTTTTGTTCCAACAATTATCAATTTAGAAACAGCTTTAATATATTGTCATGAAATGGCGAAGGCTTTTGAATTTTATAAATTTATTGGCAAACGCATATCTTTGGATGATGAAAAAGGAATATTAGAATATGCAAATATACAAGCAGAAGCCTTCGAGATTAGTTATCATGAACGAGAAAAGAAATTACTGCCCTATAAATAATTTTGGCATAAAAAAAGAGGATTAAATCCTCTTTTAATTTTTCTTCAAAGAAACCTTTACTTCGTGTCCATTGATATCAGTTACTTCACCAGTGTCACTTTCGTCAAAAGTTACAGCTAGAGTTTCTTCCATAATATAATCTCTAAACATATCCATGGCTTCTTTAATATCTTTATCTCCTTGATATGTCAAGTTAATGCGATCAGTGATTAGAAGTCCGCTAGTCTTTCTTAAATTTTGGACTTTTGAAACAAATTCACGAGCCATTCCCTCTAAGATTAATTCTCTTGTTAACTCCGTATTTAAAATAATGAATTTATTATTTTCCATGCCAACATTGAATCCTTCTTTGCTTGAGAATTTGACATCTACCATATCTGGAGTAATATCAAGTCTACCACCATCAAAGTCGACAGTAATAGTTTCACCCTTTAAGACTAATTCTAAGAATTCATCATCTAAATCAGCAAGTATTGCTTGATATTCTTTCATCTTAGAGCCAATTTTAGCACCACAAACTTTAAAGTTTGGCTTGATTGTAAATTCCATATATTTGGATAAATCATCGACATATGTAACCTTTTTAACATTTAATTCTTCGTTAATTAAATTAACTAAGTCCCCTAAGATTGCTTCATATTTACCATCTATTAAACATTCAGCAATTGGCTGTCTAACCTTTATTTTAGTCTCTTCACGAACATATCTACCAGTAGAAATTAAGTCTCTTACTAAATCCATTTTAACTTCGATTTCATCATTAAATAATTTTTCATCATATTTAGGGAAATCTGCTAGATGAACGGATTCTTCATTAGTTAAGTTTTTATAAATTTCTTCTGTAGTGTAAGGTATAATTGGAGCACACATCTTACATAGACCAACTAACACTTCATAGGTAGTCATGTAGACACTTCTCTTGGAATCGTCAAATTCGCTACTCCAGAATCTATTACGATTACGTCTAATATACCAATTTGATAAATCATCTGAGACAAATGATGTAATGGCTTTAACAACTTCATTTAAATCATATTTATCGTAAGATTCGGTAACATTCTTTAATAATTTATGATATTTACTCAATAACCATTTATCGATTTCTTCACGCTTTTCATAAGGAACATTGCAATCATCAATATCAATTCCATCTGTATTAGCATACATTTGGAAGAAGGAATATGTATTTTTAAATGGATTAAAGAATTTGGAATGTACTTCTTTTACTCCTGCTTCATCATATTTTAGAGGTGTCCAAACTGGAGAGGCATAAAACATATACCAGCGTACGTTATCGGCACCATAATTATTTAAGGCAACAGTTGGATCAACGACATTTCCCGTTGATTTACTCATTTTCTTACCATATTGATCTAAAACCATATCGTTAACAACGACATTTTTAAAACTTGATTCTCCTGAAATAATCGTTGATATTACTAAGAGAACATAAAACCATCCTCTTGTTTGATCAAGACCTTCGGCAATAAAGTCAGCAGGAAATTGACTTTCAAATAATTCTTTATTTTCAAAAGGATAATGGAATTGAGCATATGGCATAGAACCGGAATCAAACCAAACGTCTAAAACATCTTTAACTCTTGTCATTTTTTTACTACATTTTGGACATTTTAAATGGATATCATCAACGTATGGACGATGGAGTTCCATCTCACTAACATTTATATCTTCTAGAATCATACTTTGAAGTTCTTCTAGTGAACCAATAACATGTTTTTCTCCACAATCTTCGCAAATCCATATAGGCAATGGGCATCCCCAATAGCGGTTTCGTGAAATTCCCCAGTCGACCATATTTTCAAGCCAATTGCTAAATCTCTTAGTTCCTACGTATTCCGGATACCAATTAATTTTGTTATTTGCTTCAATTATCTTATCCTTGTAGGCTGTTGTCTTGACATACCAAGCAGGTTTAGGATAACTAATTAATGGTGAATGACATCTCCAACAATGTGGGTAATCGTGATTAATTTTAATCTTTTTAAACAATTTATCGTTTTCTTTTAACCATTTGATAATTTCTATTTCTAGATCTTTATCAGTTACGAGTCTACCTTTCCATGGTCCTTCTGTATAGCAACCATCTAAGCCAACTGGATTGACAAAGCCAATGCCGTTTTCCTGACATACGCGATTATCATCAGCACCATAAGCTGGCGCAATATGAACAATACCCGTACCATCTTCTGCCGTAACATAGTTATCAGCGATTACTTCATGAGCTTTTCCCTCTACTTCGACAAATGGCATCAATTGTTCGTACTTTATACCAACTAAATCACTACCCTTGTAAGTATCTAATAATTCATATTCACTGCCTAGTACTTTTTCAGCTAAACTCTCAGCCAAGATAAATTTAAAGCCTTGACTACTGACTTTTATGTAGGTCAAGTCTGGATTTACACATATGGCAACATTAGCCATTAAAGTCCATGGTGTTGTTGTCCAAGCCAAAAAGTAGACATCTTCATCAACTTTTTTTAGTGGAACTATAACAGTGTTAACGGATGTTTCTTCATACCCTTGAGATACTTCATTGGCAGACAACTCTGTTCCACATCGAGGACAATACCATAAAACTTTATTTCCATGATAGATTAATTCTTTTTTGTCCATCTCTTTAATAATCCACCACTCGGATTCAATAAATTCATTACTACAAGTTACATAAGGATGCTCGCAATCGATAAATTGTCCCATCATATCTGTAACTTGGTTTATCTCATCGATATTCAAAGCTGTTGCCTTGTTACATTCTTTACAAAAGTTTTCAACGCCAAATTCTTCAATATCAGCCTTGGTCTTAAATCCCAATTTCTTTTCCACATTAACTTCAATTGGAAGACCATGGGTATCAAGTCCGATTTTTCTTAAAATACGGTATCCTTGCATTGTCTTGTACTTGCAAAAAGTATCTTTAATAGCTTTAGCTAAAACATGATGGATTCCTGGCTTAGCATTGGCATAAATAGGTCCATCATAGAAAACCCAATCTTCACAACCATTACGATTTTCGATTGTTCTATTTAAAATATCTTGTTTCTTCCACTCAGTTAAAATACTCGATTCTACTTCATGAACACTTCTCTTATCTAATTCTTTAAAATTTTTCATTATTTTTCCTCCAATTCATCAAAACTTAAATCTTTTATTTCTTCTATTCCATAGTATTTATATATACTATCGACATCTAAGGTAACTATTTTATCCTTTGGAATATCTAACTTTTCAAGAGCTTTCATAACACTTGCTTCGTCTTTTCCTTCGATTTCCATATATTCAGGAATATGTGGCCAATGATCTAAATCTATCTCGACATCATCAAGGAGATATTGGACACGTCTATTTTGTTGGAATCCTTTATTCTTATATCCCAAATTTTCTAATAACATATTGGTCTTCTTAAAGTCATTAACTTCAATTTCTATTTCTTTCATACCATCAATGGTCCTAGCCTTTAGGTCTTTAATCGTAAGGGTCGTCTTTGCGCCGTTTGTCCTAAGTCTAATCCACTTATGGTCATCTTGGGGAATTACATCATATATATATCGTTCTTGTAGGGCATCTATTGTCTTTTTAGCGCCAAAACTTTCTAATTTTTGAACAATTTTTTCATGATCAATTTCCAATATGCGAATTTCATATTCTGTGTTCATAGCATTCTCCTTTAAATAAAAAAACTCATAAATCAAAGGACGAGTTATACCCGTGGTACCACCTTAATTCATGAGTTATTCATGCACTTATTTCTCTATAACGCGAGTAACGAACTAGTACTCCTATGCCTGAATTTCATTATATAAATTAATTTAGGATACTTCCAGCCGCTGATATCCATTCTCTTTTAAATACTCTATATAACTACTTAATGCATAATCCCTGCACCATTACAAATATTTTATAACCAAATTCCGTTTAAGTCAATTAATTTTTTTCTCTTGCATTAACTAATCTTAATTTTCTTAATTCCTGATTATAACTTCTTATCGATTGAACTTGTTGCATTTCATCAGGAGTAATAACACGATATGCTGTTACTTCAAAAAACTCTGGTCCCGAATATCCAAATCGCAAAACGATATTGCGGACAAATTCAATGACATTTATTGGATAACTTTTTCTTTCAAATTCACTGGCAACATCTAAAAACGGTTCAGTCATCAATTTAAACATCACATTTATCGCCACATCTAAAGCTTGAACATGCGTTAAAACTGTACTATCATTGCAAAGTTTCTTATCTAATAGCGCACGCACACAACTTTCCCATTCATCATGCTTTTCTTCATATATGACTTTTTTTCCTTCCTCAATCCATGAATCAAGTCCCGCATTAATTCTATTATATGCTTCCATTCTTGCCAAACTACTAGCATATTCTACTCAGCAATAATTTCCTTTATTTCATTCATAACCTCTATCTTTTCCATAATTATCTATATCTCTCTTCTACCAATTATTTTCTTTAATTCTAAGACATCATCGGGATTAGTATTCTTAGCATCTGCCAAGATAAGTTCTTCATCATATTCTGATACATTATTGCCATTCATATAGTAATCTTTATAATCTTTAAGATAACAATTAATAATATTTATATCTTCATTCCTTGAACTTGTAAAACTGCCTGGTACCCAAACATTTCTCTTTTTTATATCTACTACTTTTAACTCCGAATCATCTCTCGACAATCCATCACTATAGACATTTCCCAGTTTATTCTTAAAATAATAATGTTTCATATAAATATTTGGATCCATATTATTCATTTCGGTATAGAGTCCCAAAATATTTCCCTTGATGCGGCAAGCTACATCAGATAATCGACATAGCCTTCCATCAAATCTTGTTGGTTTATTAAAATCGATAAACAAATATCGCGATTCAATAACATATTCCCAATTATGTTCTTTGATATAATAAACATATTTATCATTTCGCTTATAAATATCTACTATTGCCGTTGCTCCATCGGTTTTTAAATCCTTAGAATAAAACCAAAAGCCTTCTTTATTTTGTGTATATCTAGCAACATGTTCTAAATCTTTTAATCCGGTACTTGGATCATCCAAAGACAAACGATGTCTTGCGAAATTAATAGTATCTTCAAAGTCTTTTTTTGTACTACATAGAATATCATCTTCCACTCGAGCAATATGGCCTAACAATTCATAATTCACATTGAGAATAGCTTCTTGATAATCATCTTTGCCATTCTTAGATACATAATCAACTAATCTATCATATACCCATCTATTCACGGGAATTATCAACATGGAAAAAGCCCTTTTTATTTGATCAGACATATTTCTATTTTTATATCTATTCCACATTCTAAGTATTACATCATCGCTTGTATCTCGACTTATCCCCAATACATCATAGGGATTAAAGTCTTTTCTTAAAGCATCTATCATACTTGAAAAATCATATTTTTTTTCCATAACTATTTCCCCCTTATTTTACTCAATTCTTTAGCTGGCTCACAGTCGATATAACAAGTAGTTAACTCATAGGGAATCTCTTCGCCATTAGCTAAATATTCTAAAACGCGTTCATTGCTTGCCTTTGTAACAGCTGCACGCCATATAATCTCTTTTCCATCACCATGATATAGACGTAAAAATTTTTCCATCTGTTCTTGATTGCGGCACGAACATAGAATACTCATGCCATCTTTTCCCTCTAGTGTAGCAAAATAGCCAATTACCAGCATATCCTCATTTAAAAATCCTAATATTTCATCAGATGTTGAACTGATATAAAAAGGTACATTTCCAGAAACTGTCTCTCCTATAACAAAATCCGTTTTGTAAATTGCATCATCATCTTCTTGAACCATTTCACTATCGGGA
>CAJTKV010000042.1:0-7388 GCA_910577075.1 uncultured Bacilli bacterium | reverse complement strand
GTAGTATAATCTCAATATATTTTTGATCATCTTCCTCTTCGTCAATCTTTGGTATATCAGGCTTTTCATCATTTTCCTTATCTTTAGGTACATCCATAGCAACATGATGTGCCTCTCTTACCTTGTCATTAGCCGTTATCTCTTTAGAAGTATGAAATGATGGAATTAAGACAAGAGATGCAATAATGGCCGAAAATATTATAAAAATAACTCCACGCCTCATTCTCGTTTTCTTAGTAGCATGTTTAATGAAAGTTTCCATAACAAACTCATCTTCTAATTTTTCATACTCTTTATCATTTAAATCTATATCCTGTGTCTTTAAAATCATTTTAATAGATTCACGCATCTCCAAAACTTGTTTTTTTAGAATATATATTTCTTTGATTTTTTCTTTGGCAATCACTTCTAGATGTTCTAATTCATCATCACTAAAGTCATATTCATCACGAGCAAAATTGGCAATATCATCTAATATATCTTTCTTAATATCATCATCAACTGTTTCGCCTTCACTAAAGCCTTCAGTTTTAATTCCCATCTCTTCTCTTAATAAATCCTTTATCGCATATCTATTTTTATAATTATTGATCCACTCAATCAGATTTATCTCGCGTCCCATTTCCTCATGCTTATTCATTAAACTATCATGACGATCATTGTCCATATAATACAAAAGATAATCAATAGATGGATAATATTTATTTTTAAAATCAAAATTAACTGGATTGGGAATAAAAGCATCAAACTCTTTTATTCTTCTCGCCATTGGCATAATAGTAACAACCATCATCACCATATCAAAGAATTCATTCAAAGTACTTATAGATAAGTAATCTTGTAATATACCTTTTCTTCTATCTTTTATTATTTGCCTTAAAAATTCATCATTATCATTAGTTGGAAAAATAACATCATCCATATGAATTCCATAATTATCCAATTCCTCTAATAAGCTAATTAACTCTACTAACTTTCTCTTTCCCAACTTATTATTAATTTTACTTTCAAAATGCAATTTATCTCTAACCATACAAGCATCCATAAATGACGTTAATCCTGCCAAATGTCCAAGTATATCTTGCATAATTACTTTTAGATATGCAGCTATTGAACTTATTGGATATTTTTGCAAATCACTTGCCAACTTTTTTACTTCATCTCGCGTTGCATTATAATATAAATCGCCAAATAAAGCCTTTTCTCTATCTATTGCTTTCATTAATCACAAATCCCCTTCAATATGGCTGATATTCTAACAATTATTAGCTTTTTTGTCAAATAAAAAACTTGCCGAAGCAAGTTTCCTATACATATACTAGAATAGCTAAAACTATTAATATTACTACTAACATAGCTAGAGCAAATTTCCAGATATATTTAAACCAATCTTTATACTTAACATCTAACATAGATAGGCCAAACATTAATGCAATACTAGTTGGCGCAACAAATGCTACTAAACCAGATGCAGCTTGAAGTGCAAGTCCTGCAACTGCTGGATCTTTAAATCCCGTAACAAAAGTTGCTAAAGTATTTGCTGCATATAAGAAATCATTGGCAAATACTCCTGTAACTAATCCACTTGAGAATATTGTGAATATATTATTTCCTGCATTAGTTATAATCTTTACAATATGCGTAAATGTCATAAAGTTAATTGAGAATAATAATACTGAATATAACATTATCAATATTACTACTGAACCAGTAATTTTCTTTGCACCTTCACCAAATTCTTCAATCATCTTATCAAATGGTACATGATAAACAATTTTAATGATTAATGCTGCCATCAACATCAATGCTATAAATGTTATTAAATCCCATTCTCCAAATGCTCTTAGTACACTACCTAGGATAACGCTTACATATTGAACGTCTCCACCAAATAATGTTGCTTCACTGATAGTTTTAAACATATCGCTAAATGTAGCAATATTAAATGCACCTGTCCAAGATATAAATCCTAATACTAAGTTAATGAATAAAACACCTAAGATAATTGCAATTGGTAAAATACTTACACCTTTACTATCTTTTTTCTTTTTACTTGTTTTTTCTTCAACAACAGTAACAAAAGGATCTTCTAACAATGCAACATCTTTTTTCTTAGAAACGGCATTCATTCTTGCAAAAGTTAAATATGTAAGTAATATATATGCTATAGCAAATAGAATAAGAGTTCCCATTAATTCATTAGCATAACCAAGCCCAAGGCCTTGTCCATTATTAACTTGTGTATTGACAAATACAGCTGATACATTGGAATATGTTGATCCTAAAAGACCAATCATAATACCACCAAAAGTTGCTGCAACACCTGTTACTTTATCTACTTTTAAGTTGCTTAGAATAGATATCATAAATGGAACTAATGCAATAAGTACAAAATATTCATTTAATAATCCAGCTAAACAAGCAAATACTAGAATAGATATAGCTACAAAGATTTTTTCCTTTCCTTTAAATGCTGATGCGATTCTATTTGTTAATTCTCTATATGCACTTAATGATCCTAAGAATTTATAAAATCCTGCAACTGCAAAAACAAAGACGATATTGACAAAATAGATATCAATAACAGTACATCCATATGTAACAACATCAAATAGACCAATGCGATTTAATGCCGTATCAACAGCAAATTTTCCCGTCGCGAAATCTCCTTGTTTTAAGAACCATGTAAAAGCAACTACGACTAACAAACAAATTCCAACTAGTTTGAATAAATCATGTTTTTCAAAAAACTTTTTCATTTCTTTCTAACCTCCTATAAATAATTATACCATAATATTTTATATGTAAATCATTTTTTAGATAAAATTAATAGGTTTTTAAATAAATTATCCCCTATTAAGGAATATAAATTGTTCAATAATATTTAAAATAAAGTGTGAATTAACGGTTATTATTTATATAGTAGTCTAAATATGTTAAAATAGATAAAAATTGGAGAGAACTTATGAATAAATACAAAATACTCATATTTGATTTAGATGATACATTAATAGATAATTTAGAAAATACTAAATATGCCTATAAAAGAATGCTTAAATCAATCGGTGAAGAATACACCGAAGAAGGATTTAAAAAATGGTATGAAATAGATAAAAAATTCTGGCAAAATTGGCAGGATGGTCTAATAGACATCCCCGAACATTTAAAAAAGGAAACGGGCAAAAAAAGTAAAGAATTTCTAGATTGGTTAAGAGCTCAAAGAGTATTAATTTATTTTGCCAACAACATTAGTTTAAATAGAGCAATCGAGTTAAATAATATTTTTATGAATTCTTTAACCGACGTAGTTATTCCCATAGAAGGAGCATACGACATATTAAAATATCTAAAAGATAAATATTACATCATTGTCGCCACAAACGGACCTAAAATTGCCACAAAAGAAAAACTTTCTAAAATAAATTGCTTAAATTTTGTAAATGAAGTTTTATCAGCTGACATGTTCGGCTATATGAAACCCAAAAAAGAATTTTTTGGAGCCATTCAAAATTTATTAAAAAATAATAACAATGACGACTATCTAATAATTGGCGATTCTTTAAAATCCGATGTCGGCTTTGCTATGAATTGTCAATTTGCTAGTTGTTGGTTTAATAAG
Source organism: uncultured Bacilli bacterium (assembly GCA_910577075.1). GTDB lineage: Bacteria > Bacillota_I > Bacilli_A > RF39 > UBA660 > CAG-582. Next base: position 3,769 of record CAJTKV010000042.1, on the reverse strand, counting down.
AATAAGGAAACTCTTCCCGAGCAATATAAACCTACCATAGTCATTGAAGATTTAAGAGAATTATTAGAAATACTGTAACTATAATACAGTATTTTTTTAATTCATAAAAAAAGATAGATATTAAATAATTCCATCCTTAGTTCTCTTTTTAAATTCATCAGTTAATAATTGCAATTGCTTTAAATCGCCATCATTTCCACAAAGCATATCGCCCATTTTATATGGAACCTTAACGCTATATCCCATATCTTCTAAAGCATACATAACTTTTTCTTTGGGATATCGCTTATTTAATTCCGGAAACAAGTTCTCTCTAAACTTAAATGCTGCTCGCGCATACTTATTATTTTTGACATCTTCAAAAAAAATCTGCTCTCTCTTATAAGAAAATATATTTAAGAAAAACTGTAATTGACTTAAAACAATTCGATTGGGAAAATTATATTGCATATATGCCAGGGCTGCCTCAATAGTATTATCTCTTCTCGTAACATCATAATTAAATATTGCCGTTGCTACCATTTCTGGAAAATATTGATAGAAATCAATATTAATTGTTGGATCATTTTCCAATGCTGGAAAATAGATAAGTTGATTTATGGCATTTGTATATTTATCCGTATGTCTAACTCCTCTAACTTCTCCATCAATATCCAAAGATAATTCATATTCACCTAAATCATCGATATATTTGCATATTCTCCCATTCTTATCAAATTCCAAATAATAGGTATCTAAATCTTTTTTGAAATTGTCGACTATAACAAATTTTTCAGTATCTCCTGTAAACACGTAATGATGCCCATTTATATCTACAGTATATAAATCTCTCAAAGAATCTATATATGGTACCATTGCATCAATGTAAGGAATAATGTCTTTAGTCGCCTCTTCACTTATCTTTTTAAAAAACATTTCCACAACCAATAACCTCCTATAAGACTTTATCTTAACATATATTCATCATATTTGCTATGGTTTATTCATAATATGCATTAGAGGTGATAAATTTTGAACGGATCATATTATCCAAATCCAACATTTCCAACAAACATGAGTAATTACCCAAATGAAACTGAGGTAAATACTACTATGCCAATGGAACAAAGTTATATTGAAAATATTTTAAGGTTAAATAAAGGAAAGACTGCAAAAGTTTTTTGTGCATTCCCCGATAGTAATGATTGGCGAGATCGCATCTATGAAGGCATCATTGAAGAAGCCGGAAAAGATCACTTAATCATGTCCAGTCCATCTAAAGGTGATTGGTACTTAATTCCCTTAATTTATGTCAACTGGGTAGAATTTGAAGAAAAAATTAATTACACTAAATTATATTAAGATAATAACCTAATGTTGGTACTTCATTTTCTAAAGTTGTAACGCCATAATGTCCCGGATATAAAGTTATATCTTTGGGATATTCTAATATTTTCTTAATACTTAAACGCATATCAAAAGTACTTCCACCAGGCAAATCCATTCTACCTATCGAACCCTTAAAGATAAAATCTCCAACAAACATTATCTTATCTTCTTCAAAATAAAGAGTTATCTCATCATTCATATGTCCTGGAGTATAAATAACTTTAAAAGTAAAATTCTCAATAGTAAAACTTCCCTCAGGCATATTATTCATATTATAAAGTCTTGCACCATACTTCATAATAAGTGGATTAATCGCCCCAACATGATCATCATGACCATGTGTCGTCACAATACCAGCTACTTTACGCGTAATATTCTCAATAATTTTGTCTTCTTCAGCGCCAGGATCAATTATTAAACAATAATCTCCCTTCTCAATGATATAACAATTTGTTTGCAAAGGTCCAACGACAATCGTCTTAATATTCATAAACACTCTCTTTTCTTTGATATAACTTCATGATATAATTACTCTAGGTGATACTATGGATATAATCATAATAGTAATATTGACAATAATTATAATAGCATCCTTACTTACTATGCTATATATAACATTATATAACAAATTACAATATTCTACTAGAAGAATTGAAGAAGCCGAAAAAGTAATTGCATCCGAATTAAAAACGCGATACACGCTAATTAAGAGTAGCAAGAAACACGTTGAAAAAAACACTAAGATGGATCTAGACATGTATTCTAAAATTGAGAAAATTAAAAAGAGTAATATATCATCTTATGATTTTGAAAAGAAATTAACGGAGACTATCACGACAATCTACATAATTAACAATGATTATCCTAAACTCGCAGAAAAAAAAGAATTTAAAGATATCATAAGAAAATTAGAGGAATCAGATACTAGACTAAATGCTGCTAAATCATTCTACAATAAACACAATGAAATTTTAATAAATCAAATTAAGAAATTTCCATCTAACATTGTCGCTATGCTCAATGGAATAAAAATTCAACAGTACTATGAAGCTGTTCAAGTATTCAACGAAAATGATGATGGTATAAAAATATAACTCCTTGTGATGGAGTTTTTTTATACTTTATTTAAAAAGATGATATAATACTTTCAAGGAGTGATTTTATGAAGTATCAAATGGACGATTCTATCGGACAAAATAAATGTTTAGGTGCCAAATGTCCTAATCACTGTTGCAGTGAAAAATTCATCGGTCTAGAAAGTTGCCTAGAATATAAAAGCAATACAGCATCTGGAGAACCACTACTAGATGAAGATGAATATAAGAGAATTTATGAGTGTAGTGGAAACGAATATATCAATATCATCAATGGTAAACCATATTTAAAGGTTTTGGAAAATAACAGATGTTCAGCCTTCAAAGATGGAAAGTGCATGATCTACGAAGCAAGACCGGATGCCTGTAAAATTTATCCTTTCTATTTTGATCAAGCAAGTGGACTATGCAAAGATAAACATTGTCCAGGTAATTTTACAGAAGAAGACATTACTCCTGAACACTATGAACTTTTGAAAAAAAGAATAGATTTATATCAAAAAGAATTAGAAAACTAAAACTCCCAATAAGGGAGTTTTCTTATTTTCTTTTTTTTATTTTTCTTATATTTATATATAAAAGCATAAAATAAATAACAAATAAAACTAAATGTATGACACTTATACTACCATAAACATATATTCTATTATAAAATAAATAATCACTCAATTTAAACATAGATACCCCTAGAGAAATTAAAATATTACATAACAACCAACAACATATAAATACCCATACATAAACACTATCTAACTTTATTAAAGTCATTTTATTCGCCCCTATGTTATTTAAATTAGTTCTCATAACTTCCTCTTTTTTAAACTTTCTCCATATAATTGCTATAGCAATTAATAGTTCAAATATTAAGCATAAGATTACTGCTACAATAACTATTGGTTTCATTTTTATATAATTTAAAATATCATTAGAAACATCTTGCTCAATATAGCCAAACTCTTCATCATTTAAAAAAGTTATAAAATTTTCATATTTTTCTTTAGAAACTCTAGTATAACAAGAATACTTTTCGTCACAAGAAATGATTTCAATATCATCTCTTTTAGATAATATTCTTTCATTATCACTAATAGTGAAATAATGACTATTCATCATGACTTCAATTTTATATTCATAAAAACTAATCAATAAACTAGTAATAGATAAAAGCATAAGCATAATAAATAGCATTATACAAAATGTATTTCTTCTCTTATCTTTAATAAAGTATTTTTTAGAAATCTCTCCCATATATTACTCACCCAAATTTTCTACTATACTCTTTTTCTTTATCTTTTTAAAATATATAT
>CAJTKV010000041.1 GCA_910577075.1 uncultured Bacilli bacterium | reverse complement strand
TAAATCTATCTAGCATTTGTGGTGTTAACGATATCTCTGGGACTAGCACTATTGCTGTTTTCTTTATTTCAATTACTTTTTGTATTAATTGCAAATATACTTCTGTTTTTCCGTGACCCTGTTACCCCATATAACAAGAAGCTTTTATACATATTTTTATCTAATAGATAAATATAAGATAAAGACAAGGGAATCCAAACTATTAAACAAAAGTTATATATTTTTATACATATGGCTTATTATTTTCTTGCTTTGGATACCATGCTTTTTAAGTTATTACCCGGGAATTTATTCTTATGATATAACTAAACAAGTAAATGAAGTCTTTAACGTAAGTTATTCGAAATTCCATCCCCCAATTCATACAGGAATAGTTGCTTTGATGTTTTTTATTGCTGGAAAATTGCATATTCAAATGATTTCTGTATACGGAATTATTCAAATGCTTTTACTTTCCTATGCCGTAACTAAGATGTTAAAGTTTATATATACAAAAATGCGAAATAAAATATATTTCATCATTGCCTTTGTATTTTTAGTAATAAATCCCGTAATGCCCACAATATCCTTAATACCTGCTAAAGATATTTACTTTACAGCCTTTGTGTTATTATTAATCCCGGATTTATATGAACTTATTTATAATAAGAATAACTTTTTCAATAGCAAATTTAATATCATTAAGCTCATCTTCTTCTCCCTAATGGCGATGTTATTTAGAAATAATGCCTCATATGTTTTTATTATTTTCTATATAGTTTTATTAATATTAGAGAGAAAGGATAAACGCGTAATATTACTATCTATAGTTCCTATATTGCTTTTCTTTTTAGTAAATAACGTCTTATATTCCAATCTTAAAATTCGCGATGGAAATTCTCGTGAAAAACTCAGTTTGCCAATCGTGCAAATCGCGTATGTGGTCGAAAGACATGCCGACACAATGTCTGATGATGAGTTAAAGTGGATTGATAAATATATTCCCGTTGATAAGATAGAAAGTCGCTTTAATCCTCGCTTAGCTGATCCTGTAAAGTCAAAGTTTAAGACGAATAATTATGACAATAATACACTAGACTTTTACAAGCTATATATAACATTAGGTAGTAAATACTTTGAAGACTACATATCGGCCTTTTTAAATCTCAATATACCTTATTGGTATAGAGATGCCAGTACTATTGATCCTTATTCTCAAAGGGGATATTTGGAAACAGGAATATATAATAATCATAACTATTTCTTTGAAAGAGCATCAAAGATGCCAAAGTTATATGAATTTTATGAAGGCTTTGCTACATATGAAACCCAAAGCAAGTATTTTATCTTAGATAGATTATATTCCCTTAGTTTACCCATATGGTTACTTATTTTTATGATGTTTGTAGCAATTCTAAAAAAACAATATAAAAATATATTAATAATGCTTCCTCTAGTATTGTTATGGCTAACCTATCTTTTAGGACCTGTTAGTAATTTCCGATACATCATACCTTTATATGTAATGTATCCTACAATCATGTATTTTATTTTAAGAACCAAGGAAGATGCTACAAGTTAGCATTTTTTTGGTATAATCATAAAATATTATCATAGTATGTAGGGAAAGGAAGGCTAATCATGGAGATGAAAGACATAATTGAATCAATATCCAAAAGAGGAAATGGTTCAATCTATTTAGGTGTCGTCGGTGCTGTTAGAACTGGTAAATCGACATTTATTAAACGCGTAATAGAAAACTTAGTTGTGCCCAACATTGAAGATGAATATGATAAGAAAAAATGCTTAGATGAAATACCCCAGTCATCAAATGGCAAGCAAATAATGACAACGGAACCTAAATTTGTTCCATCAAATGGAGCAGTAATTAAAATAGATGATTTTACAACTAATGTTAAATTAATTGACTGTGTAGGTTTTGTAATTGATGATGCCATTGGCTATGAAGATGATGAAGGTAATCCAAGACTTGTAAATACTCCTTGGTATACAGAATCAATTCCCTTTATAGAAGCCGCAGAAATAGGCACGGAAAAAGTCATAAAAGATCATGCTACCATTGGAATTGTAGTAACAACAGATGGTTCATTTGGCGAATTTAAAAGAGGAGATTACTTAAATGCCGAAGAAAAAGTAATTGAAGAACTAAAAGCCATCAATAAACCCTTCATTGTTATTTTAAACACGACTAGACCAGGGGATGCAAACACTATAAAGATATGTGAAGAATTATCTCAAAAGTACGAGGTTGAAGTTATGCCTTTAGATATTGAAAATCTTGGCAAAAAGGAAATCAATGATATTTTAAGAAAAGCTATAAGTGAATTTCCCATCGTCGATGTCCAAATAAAACTACCAGAGTGGGTTCATGTACTAAGTAATAAAAATGAGATAAAGAGTCATTATTTAAACAAGATAAAGGAAAGTGTTGTCAATGTCAATAAGATAAAAGATGTCGATAACATTATCAATTATTATACTGATAGTACATATATCAATCGGGCATATATATCATCCTTAGATACGGGAAGTGGCGTAGTTACTCTAAATCTTGAAAGTCCTGATGAATTATATAATGAAACTTTGAAGTCCATTATGGGGGATATTAATATTAATAAAGCCTCTATCTTAAAAGTATTCTCATTATATCGCGAAGGAGAAGAGGAACATCAAACTCTATCGCAAGCTCTAAAGAGCACTTATTCAAGTGGCTATGGTATCGTATATCCAACTTTAAAAGATATGCATCTTGAAACCCCAGAGATAATAAAACAGGGAACACGTTATGGCGTTAGACTAAAAGCCAAGGCAACGAGTATTCATATGATGAAAGTTGACGTCGAATCGACATTTGAACCAATTATCGGAACAGAATTACAATCTAAGGAACTAATCAATTATATAATGAAAGACTACAATGAAGATCCATCGAGTATTTGGAAAAGTGAAATATTTGGTCGCAGTCTAGATGTCATCGTAAAAGAAGGCATACAAGCTAAACTATCAATGATGCCTGAAAATACGCGCTATAAATTGAGTAATACCGTTACAAAGATTGTCAACAAAGGATCAGATAAATTAATTGCCATTGTCCTATAAAATCAATATTTAAAGATATTGATTTTTTTTTATAAATTCCTGCTACTTTTTAGAAAAAAAGAATATTTACAAAGATATAAATCTAGTGTATCATATGAATTGATTGAAAAAGGTGATTATCATGAAAAATATAAAGTTTTATAAAAGAGGATGTGCTGCCCTTGCTATGGCGGCATCTCTTGTCTTAACGGGATGTGGCGAATCTACCTATGTTCCCGTAACAGCTAATGAGACAAATACTATTGATTCCAACAGCAATGGAGAAATGGATGCTATATCCAAGGTAATAACTGTTCCACGTGAGAATTTCCAGTTATCGGTCGGCTATTCTATTGTTCCTCCTGAAGGAGTTAATGAGGATGACTTTAAATGGCGCGTAACTAATGATAAAAACTTGAATATTGAAGTTCATACCGTTGGGTTACCTGAGGGATATCGCGTTTGGATAGATAATGTTCACATAGATACGTTTATTGAAGCCACTGATCCATATTTTAATGGAATAACGCAAGATACTATGGATGATCGCGTTCATTCCTCTTTAATAATGGGGTTTCCGATAAGTGATACAACTTATTACTCTTCGACAAATTTAATCTCTGGTCAAGATAAGGATTTTATTGAGGGAACTTTTAGGGCCTATTGCTCGGATTCTGATGGCTATGCAAAGGGCGAGGTAAGACAACAAAGATATGTCGATGAAGATTATTTGAAAAAGGGCGTCTATGCCAATAAGATAGGCCTAATTTATGGTTTACTTATTCAAGGACCCAATGATCCTGAACCTTATGGCGTTGATGTTCCTGACGAAGTACATGTTTATGTCTATAATCGCGTTGAAAAATATGATTCAATGAAAGGTGCTATTTCAGTGTATGAGTATGACATGAATGGCAATTCAGTATTAGTAGATAGTTATGAATTTGATAAGCCTAAGACTCTTACTTATCCAGAAGATAATTAACACAAAAATCAATATTCTATATATTGATTTTTTTAATTGTAATGCTATTATATAATTATCAAATAGTTAAATTTACTTATTTAAGTAATAAAGAGGAAAATACAATTTGACAATTTGTGATAAATGTAGTAAAATATGCCGCAACTAGGGAAAGAAGGGTTTGATATTTGTGAAAGATAAAGATAGAAAAGGCCTATTTAAAATAACGAAAGTAAAAACAGCTATTGGTGGAGTAATTGGAGCTGTTATTATAGCTGCTGCCGCTCATTTTACACCATTTGAAAATGTAACTAATTTATTTGGCGGAAATTCTGATAAAGATTTTGAAAAAGAAATGGTAACTTCTAGTGATGAACAACTAGAAAATAGCGAGCCTGAGCAAAGTTCTGAGCCTGTAAATCCACCTGTCGAAGAAACAGAACCCGAATTAACTCCAGAAGATGAAGGATATTACTTTGACGAAGAGGATGAAGAAGATTATTACTTTGATGAAGAAGACGAAGAAATTCAAGAAGAAATTCAAGAAGAAACCCAAAATGAACATATAAGTAACTCTTCTTTAGAAAATGATGACTTTAAGGATTTAATAATACCTAATATCAATGCTTATAAGGGAAAAGGAAATTCTATTGTTGATGCTTTGAGAATGTGTGGTTATCCGTCAGACAAATCGTACAGAGCAAGATTGGCAGCCTTCTTTGGCATTGAAGATTATAGTTATACAGCTGAACAAAACCTTAAATTACTAGATTGTCTTTATCAATATTATGCTTATCTATTAGATAATACGGATCCTACTGTAAATCCAATCCCCGATAACGATAATAAAGATGATAAGACCGATAATAATGAAGAACATACTTGTGTTTTTGGTGACTGGGAAAGTTATAACGATGAAAAAGAGAGAAGAACTTGTTCCTGTGGAAAATATGAAGAACGCGATCACAATTACGGTCCATGGTTAGATTTAGGAAACGGAAAAGAAGCACGTATATGCAACAATTGTGGTCATGTTCATGAAAGAAATAAACAAGAAGTTAATGAATGTGATCATACTCTAGGTGAATGGAAAGATAACGGAGATGGAACTTGTACAAGATCATGTGAATGTGGCGATAAAAAAGAGACACAAGCTCATGTTAAAGGCGAGTTGATCTCAACAGAATATATCGTTGAAAATGATATGTGTATTGAAGTAAACACATACTACTGTGCCAATTGTAAGACAAAATTTTATACAAAAACAGATCATGGAAAAGTCATAAGAGTTCCAATTGATGGAGATGAAAATAATCACCAATTAATTTGTGAAACTGATGGCCGAGTAATTGGAACTGAAGCACATAGCTTAGGAGAACCAACAATTACTTATCTAGATAATGGAGATGGTACTCATACTAAGACTACTACATATCATTGCTCTGTATGTAACAAAGACATTGTCATAAGAGAAGTTTTGAGTCATGGAACTGGAACATGGGAAGCAATTGATGAACAATATGAACATCTAGTTGATGAATGTGGCTATGAAATAGCATATGGAGAACATCCATATAATAAAACAGTTAATGAGGATGGAAGTATAGATTTTAGTTGTCCAAACTGTGGTCAAACTAAACACCAAGATGCACCAGAACATACTCATACAGAAATAGAAGTTGGCAGAAGATACTTAAACGATGGTTCAGGCAACTGTTACGTACCAATAATTGGATGTGTCGATGGAGATATGGATACTTATGAGGGAACTCCAGTTGGACATGATTTACATGAAGTAAGTAATGATGGTAATGAAATTGAGTATAAATGTTCTCGCCAAGAATGTAAACATAGTGAAACAGTGGAAATCGATCCATTCTCAGTACAAGAGGAAGATGATTTTGATTACGAAGTTGCTGACGATGATGATTTTGATTTACAAGAAGGAGATATTCCAGAAACAGCATTCTTAAATCTTGATCGTCAAGATATAGAATATATGGCTAATAGAGCAATAGCTCGATTAGACTTAGAAAATGCTTTAGATGAAGAGATGCAAGCCAGAAGCTTAACCCTAACATATAAGGCATAATAAAAAGAATAAAAAAAGGTGTGATATTATGAAGAATAAAAAAAGGTGGTATAAAAGTGTTAGTAATTGGGTTGTTATTGCCGCTTGTGTAATACTAATTCCAATTTTGATTATGAACTTATCTATTATGTATCAAGCAAATAAAGATAAGGATACAGTACCAAGTGTCTTTGGTTATAAACCTTTTATAGTATTATCTGGTTCTATGGAAACAGAGATAAAAAGAGGAGATTTAATTATAACCAAAATAGTAGATGCTAAAACACTTAAAGTAGATGATGTTATAGCATTTAGAGATGAACAAGGTACAGTTACAACACACCGAATCATTGAAATAGTTGAACGTGATGGTGAAAAGTATTTCATGACTAAGGGTGATAATAATAGTTCGCAAGATCATAACCTAGTAGCATTAAGTGATGTTGAAGGTATTTATGTAACGCGAATACCTAGTGTTGGTAATATGCTAAGTAGTTTAGCAAATCCAACCACGATAGTTATTGTAGTCTTAGCAATAACCGTAATCTTCGCGATAAGTTTCATGATTTCTACTAAGAGAGGTATAAATCAAGAAAGACTAGAATTCTTGGAGTATAAAAGACAAAAAGAATTAGAAGAAAATAAAAGTGAAGATAATAAATAATTAAGGTGTATCCATTCGCAAGAATGTTTACATATATAGGAAGTAAAAGCATGCTTCCAAGCATAGTGTCGACATATGCACTATATAAAATTTAAATACGGGGGGTGAAAAGAATGAAAAATGCAAAAATGACTATCGTAGCAGTATTAGTTGCTTTAGTAGCAGTTACTACTTACTCAGTAAGCGGAACTTATGCTAAATATACTGATACATTTGAAGGTTCTACAGATACTGCCAGAGTTGCTAAATGGGCTATTGAATTAGAACAAAATGGCACATCAGCAGAAAAAACTTTTGATTTCGATTTATTCGGATCATTAAAAGAAGCTGATGGAACAACTGCTGAAGGCGATGTTGCTTCAAGTAATACTGATAAGGTTATTGCTCCAGGTACTGGTGGAAAAGTTGAATTAGATTTATTCAACAAATCAGAAGTAAATGCAACTTATAAAGTTGAATATACTGTGGCTACTAATGGAGTACCTATTGAGTTCAGTGTTGATGGTGGTACAACTTGGACAACAAGTTTAGACAATGTTGCCGCAACAGGTATTAATTCTGGCGGAACAGATGACATTGACATTCAATGGAGATGGGCATTTACTGGTGATTTAAGTGCAAATTATACTAGCCAAACTGATGCAGCTGATACAGCTTTAGGAACTGGTGAAATAGCTAACTTACCAAAAGTTACAGTAAGTGCAAAAGTTATTGTTGATCAAAAAGATTAATGGTAATTTGGAAGTTAAGTATTTAGCTTCCAGTTAAGTCTATGAAGCTTCATAGATTTAGCTGGGAATTAAATATTATTAGGGGGAAATGGTATGGCAAAGAAAAAGAGGGTTAATAATAAGAAACGCAAAAAAGATAATGAAAAGACTAAGAGAAATATCGCGATTGTTATTATTATAATTATTATTTTACTTTTGATTACAAGTTGTAATTCTTCACTATTTGGTAAAATAGGAGATATATTTAATAGTTCTTCTAATCATGTAATTGATCCAGATACGGGAGATAAACGAGTAAGTCTAAATACTAATGTTGTATTTGATGTTTTTGAAAGTACCATTAGTTTAGATGAAGATACTTTTAAGGTCGGATATACAATTAAAAAGATTGTTGCCGATAATTTAACTTGTACAACTAGTGATGCAGAAATTGCTACATGTGTTGTTAAAAATGGCTATGTAGAAGTTACTCCTAAAAAAGAAGGTAAAGTTACAGTTGTATTAGAATCTGAACAAAATGATTGGATATATAGAAGTGAAACTAAAATAAATATTAAAAGAGGAAGTAAAGGTATAAGTCTTGCTTCTAAATCTGGAAGTTTAAATCTAAAGAAGAGTAAGACTAAGAGAATTCCTTATTATCTATCAGGGTTAAAAGATGACGTTAAAGTTACTGTTAGTGATGAAGATGTTGCAACAGCTACTGCAGGTAATGGCATCTTGACAATTAAGGGTAAAAAAGCCGGAAATGTAACAGTTACATTAGAAATAAAAGTTGGAAAGAAAACTTATACAGCAACTTACAAATTAACAATTACAGATGGTAAAAAGCCAACAACTGTTACAACTAAGAAAACAGATAAAACCAAAAAGACAACTAGTAAAAATAGTACAATTACAACTAGTAAGATAGTTGTTTCAACAAAGAAAACTACAACAAAGAAAACGACAACTAAGAAGACCAAAACAACGACGAAGAAACCAACTACTGTAAGTACTAAAAAGACAACTAGTAAAACTACTAAGAAGACTACTTCAAAGACAACAAAGAAAACGACAATATCAGTTAGACCAACGAAACCAACAACGAAACCAACAACAAAACCAACAACGAAGCCAACAACAAAACCAGTTTTATCAAATAACAATTTATTAAATAAAATTTTAGTTGATGGTAAGTTAGTTGATGGATTTAACTCAAATACTAAAGAATATACTGTTAATGTTGCGCATGATAAGACAAGCATAAGTATAAATGCTGAAACTCAAGATAAGAAAGCAACAGTTACTTATAGATATGATAATCATAATTATAAGGAATTTAAAGATATTAAGATATCAGATAATAATTTAGTAGAAGTAATTGTCAAAGCCGAAAATGGCGATGAAGAAACTTATACAGTTAATATCATTAGAGATAAGAATAATGATGCTAACTTAGATAGTATAAAGATACATGGATTTGATCTAGACAAAAAGTTTGATAAAGATACAACAAGCTATAATGTAGAAGCTAAATATAATACTGATAGCATAAATATCAATGTTGATCCAAGTGATAAGAAAGCAACAGTATATATCAATGGCAAAGAAACAACATCTTCCAATATTACATTAAGCGAAGGAGCTAATGAAATTACTGTTGAAGTTATTGCTGAGGATGGTAAGACAACAAAGAATTATACAGTTACAATCAATAAACCCGTGAGAACTATTGAATTTAATAAAGAGACACCTAGTGAATTTAAAATAGAAAATCATCCATTCAATATTGGGTATGAAGTACTTGAAGATAATGAAAAGACTGATGACTATGAACTATCACAAATCACTGTTGATAAGGGCATATTCAAAGGAGAAGTTAAACTATCTAAAGATATAATTGAACTTATTCCAACATTTGAAGATATTGATAAAAATATTACCATTACCTTAGCTTACAATGGTAAGAAGACAAGTATAAACGTAAAATTCACTAAAGAAAAATATTACATGAGATTATGTGAATATGGCGATTGTAAAGACGAATATGACATAAGCTTTAAAGATAATAAAGGTTCTGAAGAAATTATCCTTTATACAAATATCTTAAAAGATTATGAAGTAGATGAATCTGATGGAAAAATAGTTATTAAAAATAAAAAATCATTGAATGATGAAGGACAAATAGTAGTAACTATAGAAGATCCAAGTGTTGCATCTATTGAATTTAGTGAATATGAAAATGATACGACAGGAACTTCATATGTTATTAGAGTAATAGCTAAAAAAGTCGGAAGCACAAATGTTAAGATAAATGGTGAAATATACGGCGAGAAACAAGAAGAATTAGATATTGCCATTAATGTCATAAGTGAACATATCATTACCATTAGTCCTAATAAGGGATTCTTCAGATTAGAAAATGGCAATAGTAGTGAAAACCAAAGGATAACGATCCCAAGTGGTGAAAAATTAGATTTAAGTAAATATCCAGCTTATATGGAAGATTCTGTGGATACCTGTAAATACTTTACTCTATTGGGGTGGAGTAAAGATGCGAGTGCCGTTACACCAGAATATAAGCCAGATGAAGTTATCTTAGATATAAGTGAAGATATGACATTATATGCCATTTATAAGAAAACTTCGGAGATTGTCGATATCCCTATTAATAAAAAAGTTTATTACTTAGCAGATACCGATGTATTTGGTGATAAATTATTAGTCCCTGGATCTAAGGGTTCACATGTATTCACATTTGAAAATGATACAAATTATCCAATGACAATAACCGCCATTAACTTAGAAGAAGATACAATATGTGTTGGGGAAAATAAATGCTTAAATATGGGATACATCTTAAAACAGACAGTTGTCGATGCTCCTAAAGATAATTTCTACTTAGGTAGAGCAAATGATGGATATTTAATTCTAAATGATTTACTTAAATCAGAGGATTATACGCAAATAGGTCTAAATAGATATCATACATTATATCCTGTTAAGACTAATGTCGAAATACCAAAGGGTAAAATGGCAGAGATAACCCTATTGTGGGAATGGGTAGATAAAGATGATCTTGATTCCAAGATAGGTAACAGTGTAACCCAAGACAACGATACATATGAACTTACAATATCAATTGAATTTGAAAAGAAAAATGAAGCATGTATTGTAAATAAAGAATAGAAAAGAATAAAAAGAATAAAAAGGGAAGGATACTTATGAAATTAGTAAAGAATATTTTCATAAAGATAATTTGGTTAATCTTAATTTTATTAGTAACATTTAATATTTATAATTTCGTAAGTATTAATGTTTTAAAAAAAGATATTGCTTCAATAAATGGTTATGCCATTTTAGAAGTAGTATCTGGTTCTATGGAACCGACTATAAAAATAGGAGATATAATCGTAATCAATACTAAGAAAACAGATTACAAAGCGGGAGATATCATAACATTCTATGATGTGAATGGCTCATTTGTAACCCATAGATTAGTAAATATAAATGACACCAAAATGACTACCAAGGGAGATGCCAACGACAGTGCAGATGAAGAAATGGATACAAAAAATATCGTTGGTAAATACGTAACTAAAATAAGTGGAGCAGGTAAGCTAATGGCTTCCTTAAAAAATCCCTTTGTTATGTTACTAATATTGGTAATTGGAATTGTCTCATGTTTATTAATGAGTACTGATGAAAATTTAATTCCTAAAGATTTAACAGATGAAGAAAAAGCTTATCTAGAGTACAAGAAATTGTCAAAAGAAAAGCCTAAGAAAGATAAAGATAAAAAACAAGAAGTAAAAGAAGAACCAAAAGAGATAATAATTCAAGAAGCTGAAGTTATTGGTGAAATCATTGAAGTTAGTGTTGAAGAACTTGAAACGCAAGAAAAAGAATCATTAATCTTAAGAGAACAATTAAAAGAAGAATTGATACAAGAACTTAAAGATGAACTAAGAAAAGAGATTAGACAAGAAAACAAGAATAAAACCAATAATAAGAAGAAAAAGAAGAAATATTATCGCAATCAAAACAACAATCAAAATTATAAAAATAAAACCAATAATAACAAGCAACAGAGAAATAATAAAAATAATTCAAATAGACAAAATCAACATAGAAAAAATAATAAAGGACATAACAAAAGTAAGAATCAAACTAGAAAGTAAGTGATGAATATGCAATGGTTAATACATAGCAAATTATTTAAAGAAAATTTAAAAAAGTGGTTATTTATGTATATAGCGGTTATGGGATTATTAACCAGTGTAATCACTTATTCAAAGTATATCTCTAACTTCCAAGGAAGTGGCGATGCCATTAGATCAGCAAAATTCAATGTTAAGATTAATTCATTGAATGAAGGGTGTTCTATGAATGACGAAATAATAGCTTGTGATTTAGGTGAAAAAAGACCAACACAACTTATAAATTTCTTAGTTGAATTAGATGTAAGTGAACTAGAAGTCACTACTGAGTTACTTACGAGAATAAATTTAGTAGATAATAGATATAGCATTGTTAGTTTATCAAAAGTAGATGGAGATAGTGAAAATGAAATATTTAATACAGGTAATAATAATTCCAATAAAGATGTTTCATATAATCCAGATACTAAGAGTTTGGTAGTTAACGAAAAAGTAAATGCCAACGATACAACACAGGCTTCATCAATAGTCTATAAAGTATCTGTTTTGTATAATAATACCAATGATACAGGAGAATATTACAGTTCAGTTAATTCTACAGAAGTCATTCAAGTAGGATATACTGCTACACAAATAAATTAATATTAAATACAGGGGGTGTATTTTATGAGAAAGATAAATAAAGCTACAGGTGTAGTTATATTTACAGTTTTAGCATTAGGAACAATAGGTATTGCAGATTATTCTAAATCAGGAGCTAAATATTATAAAGATGTCGAAAAAGGCTTAACTTATAATATGGGGTTATCAAAACTAACTACTGATGGATTAGGAAATCTTAGCTCTAGAAAAGATTTAAGCGAAGTAGATAAACTTTACCTAGAATATTCAGTACCTAGAAATATGATTATGACTGAAGAAGATACAACTGATAAATATAGAATAGTTGTAGATAAAGGTTGTGAGATAAAGAAGGTAAATGGTTCAAATATCACATCTTCATCTAACACTTACACATTTACTTACAGTGATAAATTAGCTAAAAATATCAGTGTTGCTTATGTTTGTCCAGTTAGCAGTGTCGAAGTATCAAGCACAAGTGATTTTATGAATCCTAATTTATCTATTTATGAACAAATGAGCACAGATGTAAAAGAATTTATCTATACTAAAAAAGATGCCTTATTTAAGAAAAGTGAGAGTCTACCTCAACCTGTTATCGGAGATTATCATCAATTGATAATTTTAGAAACAGATGATGAAACTACAATAAATAGAAAAGTAGAAGAGTGGCTAACAAATAATAGAATTAAATATGCCGATGCTAATTCTGGTTACCCTTGGGCAAATAGCACGGTTACTAACGCTATATTAAAACAATATTTGAAAAAAGCCTATACAACAGATATAAAACAATTTGATAATACTTTAATTAAGGGAATATCATTTAGCCATGTTGGAAACGAGTATATTTACACATTAGATGAAAGTTTTATAGCATATGCTTTGACAGATTATTATTATGATTCATCTGTTAAAGAAAGAACATTCTATTTTTCTGACATAACCAAGACTGATGCTGAACTTCAAAATATATTTGAATATTATATTGATAAATATTATTATAAAAATGGTACAAAAGAATACACAGATTTATTAACTTATATTAATAATTATGGGGGAATTGCTCAAGTAATAAAGGGAACTAATGTTAATGGTATACCTGGTATTAAATACTATAAAGAAGGAAGATTAGAACTACAAGAAAAATTAATGGATTATGTTTATCCTTCTGTAGATAAAACAGTTACCGTCGATACAAATGTTACTACAAGTACTACAGAGATTAAAAAAGCTTTGGCAAATGGACTTTTAATTAACTATCCAGAACTTATAAATGATAAGATATATAATTTCTTTAGTTCTTATGATTATGATGTATCAACCATAGCAAGATATAGAAAAAATACTGCATATAATGATTATTTAATTTATAATTTAGATGGAAAGACAACTATTATAAATGTTACTTCAAACGGAGATAATGTTATAAATGCCACAGCAAGTGTTTTCGATGAAAATGCAGAAATAGATTTTTCAACGGCAACAACCGTATCAATTTCTATGGGATATGATAGTAGTTTAACTAATCAAATAGTAAATGAATATCAAACGCTAACATCAATTATTGATACTAAGTATGGATCAAATTATGCAAACGTTTCAATCGGAGATTTAATAAATAATTATGTAAATGGAGAAGGTTTATATATAGATTCTCGTTCACAATCAATGGTAATAAAAGCATATTTAGTAAACAGCTTAGATCATTATAATTTCGGGACATTACCTTCTACAAATGGAATCAGCGTAGATGATGCAACTAATGGTTCACCAGATATATCAATTACTGATGATCCAGAAGATGTAGTAGCTGGAGATACACCAAATGAGGATATTCCAATATTTGATGATCTAGTAACTACCGAACCAAGTGATACTATTACAGATTCTGTTCCAGGTGAAAATGAAACAGAGACAGAAACTCCTGAAAAACAAGAATCTGAAGAACAAGAAGAAGATAAAACTGAAGAAGTTGATGACAATAGTAAGAAAGCTGATACTGATATTGAAAAAGAATTTGTAAGAGATATCGAAGAAGTTGAAAAATTAATTGAAGATATGAAAGACTTCGTTGGTGACGCAGAACAAGTTAGTGCTGAAGAAGAAGCTATAGCTGAAGTTGATGAACTAATTGAAACTGTTAAAGATTATGTTAATGAAGCATAAAATCAAATAATATAAAAGTAGTAGTAATTACTACTTTTTTTGTTATAATAAGAATGATGCAACCGATAGTTAACAAAAAACAACCTAAAGTTGGTAGAATGCAACCTAAAATATTTATATAATTTTTATGGAAGGTGATATTATGGAGTTTGGTGAAAAGCTTCAAAGTTTAAGAAAAGCATCGAATCTCAATCAAGAACAGTTAGCTGATATGTTAAACGTATCAAGACAATCTGTATCAAAGTGGGAAAGCGGTGCAACTTATCCGGAAATGGATAAATTAATTGCTATGGCTAAAATATTTAATTGTAGTATGGATGATCTCGTTAATAATGAGGTTAAAGGAAAGGAAATAGCAACTGCTAAAAATAAACAAGTTGGTCAGTATGCCGATGGGTTACTTAATTTTATTGTAGATACAGTTAACATGTTTTTCTCTATGAAATTTACAACCTTAATAAAAACCTTATTTGAGTTATTAATTATTTGTCTAGTTCTATTTGGTGGAGGAATAATTATAATTTCTATTCTATTTGGAATTCTCAATAGTCTAGATTTTGGAATGGGTTTAGTTCAAGTTATTTTTGCACTGTTATTTATTGTTGCAACTTTGTTCATTGCAGCCGTAACTGTTATATCCTTTTTGCAGATATTTAAAATTAGATATCTAGATTATTATCGCAAGGCTGTTTATGAAGAGGCACAAGTTAAGGATCTAAAATTAGAGATAAATAATAAAAATAATGTGGATATTGATAATAAAAGGGAAAGTGAATATAAAGTCAAAAAAGAACCTGTCATTATCATGCGCGATCCTAAAGGCTCAAGTTTAAAATTTTTAGAAAAATTTATTAAAGCCATTAAACGAGCAATAGAGTTCTTTATACTATTGATGTTATTGATGATTTTTGTTCCAACAAGCGTCATTCTAATTATCTCTTTAGTAATTGGTATTTATCTAATAAGTATTAATTCTATCTTTATCGGTGTTGTATTTGGTCTACTTGGACTTATCATTGTATGCTATGAAGTGTATGAACTTATATATGATTATCTAGCGAAGAAAAGACCAGCCACTAAGAGATTGGCAATCATGTTTATCATATCCTTAGTTATCTCGAGTGTCGGGGTAGGAGCGTCTCTTATCAAATTAAAAGATATTAAGGTTATCGATAATTATGATAGAAGAACAGTATTCAGTGAAACTCTAGATTTTAAAGATGATTTAGTAATTGCTTCGGAAACCGACAGGGATATTCAATTTTTAATTGATGAAAATATGAAAAATGTAAAAGTAGATGTAGAATATAATAAAGACTTTGTAGGTGTGAGTTTAGTTGATCGAAAAAATGCCAAATATGTGGAATTTGATTATAAGAACTATTCTTCCTATAATGTTATTAATAAAATGCTAGATGGTCTTAAAAATAATATCTTCTATAATGATTATTATGATGGCTTTAGTACTATAACTGTCCGAGCAAATTCAAACAATATTAAAAACATGATTAATAATCTAGCTGATAGAAAAATGATCTATACGCGCAAGATTGATGATGGTTATATTGTCGAAATAGAAGACGCTAAAAGTAATAATGATATGTGCAATATCGATTCCGATGGAATAAAGAGATGCTATCGCGTCGATGATGAGGGAAAGTGTGATGTCCAGATTGATTCTAACGGCAAGATATCTGCTCACAATAAGAATTGCCGCTGTACGCTTTATCGCGACGAATATCATTGTTATATTAAAGAAGATGAAAATGATGGGGTTTACGAATAAGAGGATTCTAAAACCTCTTTTTTCTTGAAATA
>CAJTKV010000040.1 GCA_910577075.1 uncultured Bacilli bacterium | reverse complement strand
TCCTTTCACCCTTTATATTACCGATGAATTGTCATTTTACTTCTTTTTTAATCACCAAAAAAGAGTGAATAATTCACTCTTTAACTTTTAGGACTATATTTTGTATTGGTATATAGTATACCTGTTAAACGATTGGTTACGTTGGCATCTTCCGTCTTGGCTCCTTGATTTGATCCAAAATTGGTCTTATCTGTTGCCGTTGTTACCGATACTGATGCTGCTGGAGGTTCTTCATATATTTGGTAAAAATTTAATTCGTAATTCTTATTGATATTTACCGTTTGTGAGAATCTTCTTACAAAGTTTTCGACAAATTTTTCACGATTCATCTTTAGTGCTCCTTTGTCTCGATAATATCCATAGTCAACAGCTTCATACATCGATGCTTCGAGAACACTTTTTATCAGATAATAATCTTGTTCACTTGTCGTTGTATAGTTTTGCAATAACACCATTACGGACATTATTGATATTCCTAGTACTACTATCCAGTAGCCCCACATACTCTCTTTCATTTACCTTACCTCCTATTTTACCATCCGTATTTTCTACGGACACCGTCTAAGCTTGTCTGTTTGTTATTCCATCCTGTTACAGAATGTTGTTGTCCATCGTATGTAACATTGCCATTTGCTAGTTCATTTAAGAATAGTGATTTACAATTTATACAAGAATCTCCTGAACAACTACAATTCATATTAAAGTCGGAATATCCACCATCAGCATTGGCTTGAGCATTATAGTTTTTAATGTGTCCCATATCTGTTGGTGATAAGACAAACGAATATGTTAAATTTTCTCTTGCATAGGTCTTATCGGCAGCTCCTCGGGCTTCTATTTCCCTTTTTGCCGTTTGGCCTTTATCTGTAGATGACCAGTTGTATGCAACTTCTCCAGCATCTGTTGAATATCCATTAGGGAAGAGATTTGTCGAATCTACTACTTTGAATGTGAATAGATTATATCCCTCTTTATATGGATCACAATCTTCTACATTAACTGTCGTATCTGTTCCATTTGATCCGTTGCAATATCCCGTTAGAACTATCTCATATTCAACATGAATCTTACATGTTAACATCGATGTTTCACTAGGTGATTCATTAGCACAGGTCTCTCCTTGTGACATAAAGAAGTCGTCAAATTTACCTTTTCCAGAAGCTTTATCTGTAGAACCTAAACCAATGAGTTTCCAATGAGTTTCATAAGTTCCATCTAATGTCGATAGATGTAAGCGATATTCTTGTCCATGTTCTGTGAAGTTGATGAAATCCGTTCCTTCAGAAACAAATCCATTAGGCGATAATGTATAGTAAACATTTTCTCCCTCATTCCATGAACATTCAGCACGATATTTAGCATCATGTGTAAATAACTTATCGGCATTATATGGATCGTCACGGTATTTTTGATATCCTGTTGATGATTCCTCATGTTTTAAAGTACCTTCTTTAAAATCTACTAGTTTTTCGATATTCCCCGATTTACTATATATACTTGAATATCTCTTTCCAGATAATTTGTCTGCACCATCAGGTCCAGGCGTTGGTCCAGATATTTCACATCCAGGCTCATCCTCAAATTGAATATATTGTTCATCCATTTGTAAGCCCTTTTCATTATCCATATATACTTGTGTATATGAGAAATCCATTGATGCATTAAAATCATAGTTTTCTTTGGCATTGGCACCCTTATATGGTCCGCCTAATTTTCCGCCTCCTGGTTCAAAGTAGTAATCACACTTATCCAAATCTTTTTCCAACTCTTTAGCTTCTCTTGCTGCTCCATTATAAGCATTATTAGAAGCGTCTGCCTTGTTTTTCCAACTATCTCTTACAGCTGGAACATCTTCATTTGGATAACCTTTTCCTTGATCAGGTAAGTCTGGTATAGTTGGTGAACCATCTTTTTCATTCGTGCCGCAGCTAAGTCCATTCGCTGCTTCCCTTACTTTAGCGATGTGTTCATCTAAATCATATGTGCTATATTTTGAATGTGTTGCAGGTAATGTTTGATTATGTAACAATTCATATTCAGTGTAATTTTTTAATTTTGAATCATTTAATTTAACGGTATGATAATTTTTTTCTGTTATAGAAAACGTGTAACGAGTATAAGTGCCGGTAACCGTTTCTCCTTCTTCTCCAGCTGAATCATAGTGCCCACAGCTTCCACTTTGACCATTAGGGCAAGTCGTTGGCACCCATTTTTTACATTTTTGTGTAACCCTTACATTATATGTAACCTTCTCTCCGGTTGCACTTTTGTAAATAAGATAATAAGCTTCGTTATATTGGAAATTGTTATAGTTTTCTATTTCTTTCTTTACTACTTCGTTATAATCTTTTTCCCAAATATCATATTGAACTCTTATACGACAACGTTTAAATCCTTCAATGTATGGTGATTTAGTTCCTTTAGATGTCGTAGTCAATTGGAAATATCTTCCGGATGTTGCTGTTATTGGTCCTGGTATTTCTACAGATACCCTTTCAGTACAGAACATCTTACAATATTTTTCATTTAAATCGGTATCTTCTTGAACATAATAATCTGTTTTACATTTTGGACTATAGTAGTCAACTTGTAAATCTTTATCACGACAGAACAATTTATCTAAGTCGTATTCATGGGCTTCCGAGTTTCCACCATCTTCACAACAATTGTTGACATTTCCGCCAATCCAACCTGGTTCAATTGGATCTTCATTGCAACAGTTTTCTCCATCACATGGCACTTTATCGGGATAAGGAACCTTTACTTCGTCTTGATTTGGATTGCTATCTACCATAAAGAATGTTTGCTCTTTTGAACCACCTCCACTACATATGTATGCGTTGGTTCCAACACTTGCAGCAGATTTGTAGACAATATTTAACTTATATTCTTTATTACATTCGTTAGCAGCAACAGTTACAGTTCCCGTTGTTCCACTCCATTGTTTATTTAAAATGGTACATCCTTCACATTCGAAATCAATAAACTCTGGTTTAATTTCAGCAGTAGATGTTAAAGGATAAGTAGCATTTAAACCATTTACTGTCTTTTGACCCACAGTAATTGATCCTGTTTGAGTATTTTCTATGGCTCCTCCACTCATACTACGAGCTTGATAAGCAAGGTTAAATGCCTGATCAATTAATGCTGTATTTCCTGACAAGAAAACATATGGATCAGACCCAAAATCTCTTATGATATCAGGATTGCCGTCTTTAGATTGTAAGAATCTAATCATTGCTTGTTTATCTGTCTTATTATTTCCTGTCGTTGATCCCTTTGACAAATCCATATATATTCCATAAAATCGAAAAGTTAGAAGCTTAAGATCATTATCGGCTATTCCTTGAAATTGTTGGAGTAACCATGTGATTCCTGGATCGCCATCATACGGAGCACAGGTAAGATTTGTCGGTGCGCTTAGATGAGGATCTAGACAATACGCATCGTTAAGTTTTCCACCATATCTTATTTTATATGATCTTTGATAATATGTGCCTCTGTTGGAATTTCCTAATGCACTAAATTTAATTCCCGTATCGTGTTTATCGCTGGTCCCCCATACCATCTGAGCATTATAGGCAAATACCTTAGGGGAAGCTACTAAGAAACTAATTAAAGCAATTATGGTCATTAATTTAATCTTTTTCATACTTCTTTACTCCTTTTCTTTTTTATAAGTAGCAAAGTACCAATAGCAACCATTGATAACAATATAACTAACCCTATAATTACATAGATGATTGTCTTATTATCATTATTTTCCTTTTTTTCTTCTTTCTTTTCCACAGTTGTAGTTGTCGTCTCGTTTTCATCTTTTTTTCCCGATGTAGTTGATCCATTTGTAAATCTTGGAGCAGCCGTGCTCTTCAAGTTTTTCTTATAATTTTGTAGACCATACTGGAAGTCATGCATAGTTGGTAAGTCTTCTGCCAAGTATTTTTGGCAATATGGATAATCCGGATAACTTTCACATATATCTAATTCTGAGAAGGAATTAAAAATTGGAGTTCTTACATTAAATTTTCTTATGGTCTCACCTTTGCAACCATAGTTATTTGAGCGGATTTCTATAGTATATTCAACAATTTTGTCTGATTGTATACCATTGATTTCGATCTTATCGTCCTCTGGTTTAACTTCCTCAGTTTTTTCATTATAATTATTGCTCATAAATATATAAACCTTGGAATTTAAATTAGTAAACTTCATTATTGGAACAATAGATATTGCAGGTTCTAATTGATCTGTTTCTTGATTTAAAACCATGTTATCTTTATCTTCTATCTCACGCATCTCAGTTTCAACCTTGATGTTTTCTGCTATTTTATATAATTCATTAAGTTCATCTTTGGAACATTTAGAATTACTATTATCAATAAGGACCTCTTCTTGTTCATGTTGCCCTGGATTAGCCTTTTCTTCTTCAAACTTAAAGTCATGACCAATAAGGTATATCAAGGCTCCAATTAGGAAAAACAAGATTATTACAGCCAATATAATAGGTATATATTCTCTTTTGAATGGTTTTCTTTCCTTTTTTATCTTCATCATATTTCTGACCTCCTTACTCTTATTACTAATATTACGATTGTTATAATATCAAGTACTATACCGATAACTAAACCGACAATTATATAAAGCTTTATCATTTTATATTTATTGCGCTTAGCATCATTACGAACTTCTGCTTCACACTCTAGGCAACGCGTTGTTATAGTCTTTTTCTTTGCGCCTCTTTGATTTTGAATCTTTTTTAAGACTTCAGTATCGGCAAGGGCAAATTCTGTTTCCACCCATTCTTGGCAGTATAGATAATCCATGACTTCTTCATACTTACAATCGGGCATGGAATAGAATTTATTTTTGCGGGGTTTAAGTTGAATTATGGCAAACACATCATGAGTACATCCCTCAACGGTAGAACGGATACGAATATTATAATTAATAACATCGGTTGTATTCGTTACTTTGAAAGTATAAGTTCCATTTTTAGTCATGGAATTATATATTTCAAATGGCGCTAACTCTACTCCCTGTTTCAAGGTTGTCGAACTAGGTTCAACAATTAAATATAAATCACTTACAATATTGTTGATAGTTATTTCAAAGTATTCGCGATTCCCCTCTTTTTTGATTTCATAAGAAGACATGACTTGTGATGCTAATTTATTTAAATTAGCCTTAGTCTTATAATCACAACTATCAGCAGCTTTAGTGTTACCAATAAAAGTAAGTGTACAAATAATTAATAATAAGAAATACTTTATTACCTTTTTCATTGCAGTCTCCACCCAACGCACTTTTATATTCTAAATAAAGTATAACATTTTAGTGAACTTTATACAACAAATTTGTTTATTTTTTATTATTTTTAAATATTTACACTAAAAAAAACATATAGCTGACAACTATATGTTTCCTAGTTTTAGATCAATTATGTTCTAGAATGTCAGATCTACAACGATAATTGCTTATCTTAGTTTATGAGTTTTCTTTCTCATTGTACGTACAAACTTAGTAATCGGATAAGGTCGCTTTTGACATCTGACAACTTTATTATTCTTAGTTAATATGAACATCCATTCAATGAAAACATCAAATAAAACGCTATGCTTGTCTTGCAAATCATCATTTTTTGAAAAGTATGATTAATATAACCATTTTCTCAATTTTAGCAAAATGAATCAATGCATTAAAAGATTGTTTATATAAATTCTGTTTGGATAGGATTTATATAAGAAAAAATCAGTTGCTTAGCTTGTTGTCTTACTAAGTAATATTAGTATATATCACTTTAAATTTAATGTCAATAATATTTTCATTCATATTTTTTATTATACATATTTACAAAGAATTTTTTCTTTGTTATAATTTTGTAGAAGAATAGAGAGGTATTATCATGGATAATTTAATTAATGAAACTAATGAACGTATTCAACAAATTATTGATAATCTTGAAACAATTAAGGTAGAATACGAAAGAAAAATTGAGGAAACTTCTAAACAATTTGATATTGAAGTTGCCAAATCGAAGAAATATAAAGATGACTTTTTCACAGCTAAGGCTAAGATTGATAAGATGAATAAGGATATAGCTGGATTTGAAGAGGATTATAAAAATCTAGTAGATAAGTTTAAAGATGATGAACTTGCTAATATTTTGATTGCAGCTAATAAGGAAATATCTTCAAAAGTTGATGAAAGAAAGAGAAAGATATTAAAAGATCGTGCTGCTATGAATGAAGTTGTTGGAAAAGCCGAGAGTGTTAAGAATAAAATGATTAAGCTTACAGCTGAGAAAAAAGCTCTAGAAAGTTGCTTAACAAAGATATTAGATTCATATAATTATTACACTAATGCATTAGCTCCAATAATTGAATTTGCCAATGAACATCGTGATAATTTATGTCAAAACTATGCTCCATCTATTACTTTCTCTGAGCCTTTAGTAACTGATAATACTTCATTAGATGATGTTAGTATTGATGAATCACTTTTAGATGAAAGTATTTTGGATGATTCTATTTTACTTGATTATCGTGAAATAAGTGAAGCTTTAAAGGATTCTGGTACTGATGATGATGATGAATCGGCTTTAGATATAGATGATGATGTCTTTAAAATAGATACTCCTAAGAAGGAAGATGTAAAAAAGGAAGTAGCTAAACCTCGCAAAGATAGCGAGGAAGTAGCTTTGGTGGTTGAAAAGAGTCGTACTCCTAAGTTACCTGATACTCCAGTTAAGAATGATTTAGATGATGAAATTGTCATTGAGGATTTAGCTAGTGATGCAGAAGATGTTATTTTAGAGGATGAACCTAGTGAATTAGACAAGGCCGTTACTATTGAAGAAGATAGTGATGTATTCGATTTTGATGCCGACATAAATTTAGAAAATATTATTAATTCTGATGATTCCTTAGAATAAAAAAGAAACATATTCGTTTGAATATGTTTTTTAGTTCAAAAATTTATCATTTATAATATTAGTGTAATCATAGTCATTCATACGTATGCATTTTAGTTTAACTTCACTGACACGAATCTCAATATATTGAACATTTTTTAATACGTGATTTACGCCATCGACGAGAAGCATAATATCTGTTGTCCTTTTGTTTGGTATAAGTTTTATTATGCGATCTTCGGGAAGAACTATGGGATTACTGATGGTCCTATAGATGTTGTTATTTATGGGAGCTATAGGCGTAACTTGAAGAGTATGAATACCATTGAATATTATGGCACCATTACAACTTAAATTGTAAGCTGTACTTAGATTCATATCGCGAATAACTGTCTCATTTAATCCTTTAAAATAATAGGCCTCGTCATTTGTAACAACCTTAATGTTTTCATAGCTAATTAATTCTTCTTTGTAATTTTCCTCTTTTAAATATTCGATAAAACTACTTATTTCGGTAGGTTTTATCTCTTGAAGAAATCCGAGAGTTCCATTATTAATGCCAATATATTTTATATTTTCATTAAAGTCATTGGCATTGACCATATGTAAAAAGGAACCATCTCCGCCGATGGCAATGGCTAATTCATAGTCATTTTCAACGAGAGAAAAGCCATTATTTTCCAGTTTCTCTTTTAATATGTCAGCAATAAACAAAGAATCCGCATTTTTATTGGGAAATAATTTAATCTTCATATTGGTCCCTTTCCCATCTTGCATATATACCACATGGCAAAATTAAATCGCTGTCTTTCATTGGCAATCCTACTTCATCGGCACTTATAAAGCCTGAATGTTCTTTATTAACAGTAAGTCTTAAAATATCTGATAAGACAGTCATAGAGAGTCCTGTGGTGTAGGAATTAATTAAAAACATGAGAGGATCATCGCTTAAGACTTTTGTGCATAATTCAACGAGATTATAAAGGTCTGTTTCAATATTCCAAATTTCTTTATTACTTCCCCTGCCGAAAGATGGAGGATCCATTATTATCATATCGTATTTATTGCCTCTTCTTATTTCTCTTTCGACAAATTTAACGACGTCGTCGACAATAAAGCGTATTGGCTTGCTTTCAAGGTGAGATGAGTGAACATTTTCCTTGGCCCAATCTACCATACCGCGCGATGAATCAACATGCACAACACTGGCACCAGCAGAAAGTGCAGCAACACTTGCTCCACCTGTATAAGCAAAGAGATTTAAAACTTTAACCTCGCGATTAGCATTTTTTATTTTTTCGCGGATAATATTCCAGTTATAGGCCTGTTCGGGAAAAAGTCCCGTATGTTTAAAGCCCATTAACTTTAGATTAAAAGTCAAGTCAGACCACTTAACTTGCCAGCTTGTTGGCATACTCTTATTATATATGTGCCACTCGCCGCCGCCAGTGTTACTTCTCTGATATTTAGCATCTACGCTATCCCAAAGGGATGGACGAGTTTTATATGACCAAATTATTTGAGGATCAGGACGCGAAAGAATTACTTCATTCCATCTTTCAAGTTTTTGACCGCTTGCCATATCCAATATCTCATAATCTTTAAAATCTCTTACAATTTTCATAATAATCACCTATTTTAATTTAATTTTTTGCAAAAATCTCTTGGATTTTAACATCGTCTTTATCGATACATTGAATATTCTTAAAATGCCGATAATAACTATAAAGAAACCTAACATCATTGTTTGAAGATAGGAAGATCCAAACATATTAATTGCAGTTACTATACCAACTACGAAGAACACTCCCAAACATAATCCTTCAATATAGTAATAGGCATCTTTACGATCATGGTAATAATCGACCGTGAATAACTTGATAGCCGTTATTAAAAATATAAGAATTGCAAAGCTTATCATAAAGGCTTTTTCCGTATAGTTTGCTAAAATAATATTTAATATTCCCGATATACTGCTAATAATACATAAGTTAATGGATTCATTATTGGGATTTTTCCCCAAGATGAGAAATATTCCCAAATTTACAGTTGCATAAATTATAGTAAAACTTAAAAATAAGTTATTTATCTCAATATTTTCCATCATATCTATTCCATAATATGTTGGCATAGATATATAAGCTATTCCCATTAGGAATATAATAAGATTTCCTATCATATTTACCAAAAACTTCTTTTTATTCTTTGTCATAATATATTCACCATTCTCTAAATTAATAGTACTTTACTCGGGAAAAAAAGTCAATATTTGTTGTATTTTAGTTTGTTTAATTATACAATATAAGTGAAAGGAGAATATGCATGGAATTTATACTTTGGGTTGTTGTGATTTTAGTAATTTGTCTTTTACTTAGTTCAATTAGACAGATCGATGAATATGAAAGAGGAATACTTTTCCAATTTGGTAAGTTTAAGAGACTTTTAAAACCGGGATGGAATATCGTACTACCAATTATTCAATCTTATCAAAAGGTGGATATTAGAACCAAAGCAGTAGATGTTCCCGAACAGGATGCTATTACTAAGGATAATGTTTCAATTAGAATAAATGCCGTTATTTATTATAAGGTATTTGATGCATCTAAGGCGATTATTGCTGTTGAGAACTTCCGTTATGCCGTTTCTCAACTTGCTCAAACAACAATGAGAAATACGGTAGGTGCTGTATCTTTAGATGAACTTCTATCAGAGAGAGAAAAAATTTCGGAAGAAATATGTACTATTATTGACAAGGCTACTGATCCATGGGGCATAAAGGTTGAAAACGTCGAATTAAAAGATGTCAAATTACCAGAAGAAATGCAAAGAGTTATCGCGAAAATTGCCGAAGCTGAAAGAGAAAAACAAGCTGTTATTACAAAATCAACAGGCGAAAAAGAAGCCGCTGAAAATTTGGCAAAGGCCGCAGAGATTATGTCATCTTCACCAGGGGCTTTACATTTGCGTACTTTAGCAACACTTAATGATATTTCATCTGATCAATCAAACACTATTATATTTGCCGTTCCAATAGAAGTACTAAGTGCTTTTGGCAAAGACAATATGCAAAAGGTCGTAGAAAAAGTTACTAAAAAATAACCAAAACAAAACGTCTACTTTAGACGTTTTTTCTTTTGATCGATTTTACTAAATTCGTCGAACATCTTTGTTAATTCTTCTTCTATTTCTTGCTTTATTTCCGGGGTAGATTGATAATACAAAACACTTGCCAGAGCGATATTTTTAGCTATTGTTCCCTTTTTTATCATTTCTGCAAGATTAAGCGATGTATCATTTTTTATAAATAGACTATTAATTAAGTAAATCAAGCCATTTATATCGGGTTCATCAAGAAATTCTAAGAAGGTTTTACGCGTTTTTTCATCGTCTTCATTTTGCGTTCCCGCATCCCACCATAAAAGCAAAAGTTCTTTTTTTCTTTCAAGGGAATAAGTCTTCACTTGTTCTTCTTCATATAGTCGTAGGGTCTCCTCACTTACTTGCAATTTAAATCTTGGAAGGACGCTTTTTTTAATCATATTTAAGTAATTTTCCACTTCATTATGGGGCAAGTCTTCGGGGTTCGCGTTTAAAGTTTGACTTATGCGGGGATATGAAGCAAATTCATCAAATCTAAATAAGAGATTTTCTGATAATACATTTGCTGCTATACCAAAGGCAATAAATTCATCTAAAAGTTCAACGTCAAATATAGTATCAATACTTAGCCACATTTCATCAGCAGTATTCTTTAGTAAATCTTGATATTTTATGGAATAGCGATGGAGGGCAAAGTTTTCACGAAAAAAATCATTAATGGCAATTTTATCTTCTTCAATTAATGTTTTATCAAATGTGTGATAGCTAATAAAGCCCAAGGCGTTGATGCCTTTTTCATCAGTTAAATATTTGTTTAAAAGTGCACGAACCTCTTTTTTATCTTTTATCATACCTGCTCCCCTCTTTCAAATCATCACATATATTACCATATTGGCGCGATTAGGTCAAATATGCTATAATGAATTTAGGTGATAATATGGAACTAAAAGAAGGTATGATTTGTAAACATTTTAAGGGCGAAACACTTGTAGAAAAGAATATTTATCAAATACTTGCCATAAATGTTACTTATACGGGAGATAACGGAATTGATTTGAGCAATATGGTTATTTATAAGCCCATGTTTCAGGAAGGCAAAGTATTTGCTCGCGAGTATGATGACTTGGTATGTGAATTAACTGATGAGCAAAAGGAAGAATTTCATCAATCTCAAAGAGTTGAACCATTAACGGATGATGAACTTTTGCAAATTAAAGATGAAGAATTTGTCTTTAAGAAGTTAGAATATATAAATGAAAAATATGGACATAAAAAAACGGTTTAACCGTTTTTTATTTGTAATTATTTAGAAATACACTGTTCTCTAGTTCAGGATATTGCTTAATTAATTCTTCTCTAATAGCCTGGGCTTTTTTATAAAGTTTGGGATATTGTTTGATATCGTCATTGGAGTCTTCACTGCACATTTTGCCAAATATTTCAGCACGATCTTCTATATCATATGTATAGGAATAACTAGAGACAAAGTATACTTTATCCTTAGAAGTCATATCAGGAATATAGTAATATTCTCTGTAGCCATTATAAGCATCGTAGTAATTAAAACCTTTAGGATTCAAACTATTCCATTGGGTAAATATCTTTTTATTTTTGTTTTTTAAATTATTTTCCATAGCATGCATTAATTCGTGACAGACTGTATTTTCAAGTTCTGAGTAAAAAGAATCTAGAACTATCGTATAGGAATAATCTTGCATTAGGGTATAGGCAACAGGATTCGAGGCTTGAGTTTCTGGGTAAGATGGCGTCAAAGAACCCGATAGATATATATTAAGCCCTTTATAGGTATCATGGTGAAATTGATTGAAGAAATTATCAGGGAATTTGCGCAAAATATGTTCAACTTTCTTAAGAGTAGATTTAATTACACTATTGGTATAAAGAGACTCGCTTTTAAAGTCCGGAAATATAATTTCTCCCTCATCTTTTATTTTAATATTAACATTATATTTATCCTTTATTGCTTTAATCGTCTCTGTTATCTCTTTGTTTTGATCTGTTAAGTAATCGTAGATATTCTTTTCTTTAGGTTTATGATTAGCCATTTCGATTACGATAAACTCTAATTCTTCATCAAGAAATGTCGTCATAAGTAAAGTATCTTCCTTGTTTTCAAAATTGGAAATTGGATACTTTAAATAAGATGATATGTCAAATGATGAAACTTTGTTATTTTTAGTATTATATGTTTCTATTGAGTTAGTATTATTAGATATTTGATATAAGTTATCGTTAGCGAAGGCGCCAAAATATGTAGTATTGGGTGCTATTAATCCATTGACATCATAAGTATATTCCTCGTTATTTTTTAAATCATAAAGATGATAATAATAGGAGGTGTAAAAGATGAAGCCTGATGAATATTTCATATATTTTATCTCATGAGTATTAATTAGAGAATTCGCTTTTACATCATAGATGTAATATTCATTGGAACTTATAAACAAAATGAAAGTATTTTCTTCTAAAGCCAAATAATCCGTATAGGCAAAAGATTCGTCATAACCGGGTATTTTGATTGTTTTATTGCCCTTTTTTAGTATTCCATTGGCATATTCCCAGTATTCTTTATCATATGGTATAACTGCCTCATAATAATCATCACTTATACTAGATTCTAAGACTTTATTTAAATTTAAATCAAAGGCATAGTTCTTGGTATCGTTGCTACAAGTTATTATGTTTTTATCTAAATAGCAAAAGGCATTTTTATCATCTAATATTTTAGTACTTTTTTTACTCCCCGTCTGGTAATCCAAAGTATTTAAATAATATTCTCCTTCTTCTGAATTTAAATCTTTTCTTTCAATATAATAAAGTATACCATTATATATGATATGTCCAGAAAGGGAACTCTTATTAGATGTTGTGATTATTTCCTTATACACACCATTTCCAAGATCAGATATTTCTGGCTTATTTTCCTCTGGCTTATTTATCATTAAGGTTCCAAAAAGAACACTTAATATAACAAGGACTATAATACTTATAAATAATATGATTTTCTTTTTCATAATTAACTTAACTCCTACTATATTATACTTTGATTATAACGCATCTTTGATAAATAGTTAAGAACATTTTCATATTTCTAGTTTACGTATTAGAAAATTAAGTTTATAATATCCATTTAGATGGAGGATGCCTATGAGAAGATTTATTCACGTTCAAACATTATTTGATGAAGCATGCGATTTGGACTTTGGATATGTTGCTGTCGATTGTGATACTGGAAATATCTGTTATTTTTCACATTTTGATAAAAGTGGTACTTATAATACATCAGAAATATACCCGTTTGATCCAAATAATGTTGACGGCGATCTGGCTTGGCATATGGCACGTTCAGGTTATCAAGTTGATCAGATTTCTTCAGAAATTCATCCAGAAATAGTCGAATATTTAAGTAAGTCTATTACGGCACACCGCGATTATAATATAAAAAATAGTTATCGCATAGATATATTAGACTTTAATGCTAAACATTTACATGTTGTCTATACTCCTAGTTATTTAGCGGTTAATAGAGAAGCGGCATCGATGTATTCACCCGTAGAAAACAGATTAGATTTATATAGCAATAAACTGGAATACGAGGATGCATCTAAGAGAAAAAAAATGCAAGAAAAATCAAACATTCTTCACGAAATTGGACATATGAAAGTAAGTACTTATGAAATTAAGGATAATAAATTATTTATAAGAACTGGATTTTTTTCAAGTGAGGCAACTTTAGAACCCATTGTTTTAAGAAGCGGGGATATTTTTTATAAGATAAAAGATGCAGCAAAGAAAGGAATAAATCTCGAAAAAAAAGCTCTTGAAGAGATTATCAATGATACAGAATGCGCGAGCATATTTTCCACATTTATGCGAACTTATCCCAATATAGGTGATTCATTAAATGATTTATGTGATAATGTTCTTCCTAAATTAAGACATGATGATGATGCTTTCTTGGCCTACTGTGAATACTTAGAGGAAATTGTTGGAAGCAAGGATGCTGTGGTTGAAATAAATGGTTTAATTAAAGATGCATTATTTGGAAGGAATCGCCAAGTAGATGAGAGAAAGGCACTAAAACTAATTAGACAATTTAAAGAAAAAAGAGTTATTTAACTCTTTTTTTGGTCTTACGATCTTGAATATTATATGTTATATGTAAAAGTAGCTTCATTGGAACTAAACGCGTCATAAAGATAGCTAGTTTCATTTTTAAAGTGGGAATTATAACCAATTTGTTTTTAAACATCTTGTCAATAGCGTATTTGGCTACATATTCACTTGAAGCAGAACTAGTGTGGAATTCACCATGAGCAACTTCATTAAATTCTGTATCCACCGGTCCGGGACATAAAACACTTATATGGATATTTTTTTTGTTTCTTTTTACCTCTTCATAAACGGCTTGACTTAAACGCAAGACATAATTTTTTGAGGCATAATAAGTACTTAGTTTAGGCCCAGCCATAAAACCTGCTGATGAGGCGACGTTTAGGATATAGCCAGAATTCTTTTTATAAAAATCAACTAAAAACTGCTTTGTCAAATAATGCACAGCTTTAATATTAAGATCAATCATATTTATTTCCGTATCTAAATCTGTCTGATGAAATTCGCCAAAAAGGCCAAATCCGGCATTATTGATTAGGATATCAATATCTTCTTCTTTTGTTTCATTATAGAGTTTTTGTACATTAGTAAAGTCAGATAAATCTAATGAGATAATTTTAATATCCGTCTTTAATTCTTTTTTCAACTTTTCTAAACGGGTTGCTCTTCTTGCCACTAAGATTAAATCAATTCCCAATTCATTAGACATGTATCTAGCCATATCCATACCGATTCCCGAAGATGCTCCAGTTATCAATGCTTTCATATGCGATTCTCCTTACTATATTTTTCATGTACTAACGTCAATATCAATAAAATACTGGTTGCCAATAGATATCCTCCAATAACATCACTGGCATAATGTACTCCTAAATATATTCGCGATATTCCCACCAAGAGAATATAAAGGCTTATAATGGCAATGAGAATCCTTTTATACTTAAAATCATGTTCTATAATTTTATAGATAATCATGCCATAAAATAAAATAGCAATCATCGAATGACCTGAGGGAAAAGAATAAAATGTCTCATTGACTAAGGCTATTCCAAAGGGCCTATCTCTTTTTATTATATACTTTATTAAATTATTTATAACACCACTAGATATGCTCGAAATAGTTATCAATAACATGTTTGTTTTTTTATTTATAAGAACAATTATAGCAATAATGACATTAAAGAAAATGATAACTTTCGTGCTAGCGAGAAAAGATATTGTTTTAAAAATATTCGTTAAAATATCACTTTTAAAACTGATAATAAACCTATATATATTATTATCAATAAAAGAGATATTATCGGTTAAAACTAATATTAGATCTAATAAAAATAGACATATTAATATAATAATAGCTTTTTTTCTCTTCATTTTTCACCTACTTTATTCTAAAAAAATGTTTTATTTTGCCAACTGTAAAAATGATGGAATCGCTTTTGGACATGGCAACTCTTTTAAATATGGCTTTTCCTCCAACGGTAAGAGAAGATATAAGAGCCGATACTAAAACTGATATAATGGTGTTATTAATTCCCGTCGTAGTAGACAAACTAATAGCCAAAACAGCTCCTAATCCACCAGATAGAATGCCACATATATCACCAATAACATCATTACAGATACTGGCAATCTTACTGGCATTTTTAATCAGCGATATGGCCTCTTTCGCTCCTTTAATCTTATTGCTACTCATCGAATGAAAGGTTGCCTCATTGGCAGTAATACTAGCTGTACCTATACTATCAAAAAGGATACCTAAAGATATTACTATTAGCAAAATAATAAATAGAACCACTTCATTAAATGATGCCACAATAACATTGGAAATTCCACTAAAGACAATGGATAAAACAAAGGTTAAGACAAAAACATATAATATCCAATTATCACGTTCTTTTTTCATAATTTATTACTCTCCTATACTTAATTATATCAAAACTTATGCAAATAAAAAACTTTAACTTGGTTCCCCAATTAAAGTTATTCTTTTATTGTATGGTATATTACAAATCAATTTTACGGCTTTGGTCGAGTGTTTTTGATATAAAAATAAATTAGAAACATGCGATATATCGTTATTTATTCAACTAGAAATACACATAAAAACATATAAAAATTTAAAAAAGTGTGTTTGGAGTGTGTTTGAAAAATGGAAAATTGTAAGTATATAAAACAAAAGATAAATAAAGAAGTATGGTGTAAATATCATAACAAAAAATTAACAAAAGAATTATGTAGCAGATGTAATTTGGAAGATAGATATAATAAAGAAGATTATACTATTAAAAAGAAAACCATAAATAAACCTATCAAAGGTAAAAAGCATAATTTAACTAAAGCTACTGAAATACCTAAAGAAGTAAAATTAAAGGTATGGGAAAGAG
>CAJTKV010000039.1 GCA_910577075.1 uncultured Bacilli bacterium | reverse complement strand
AAATGATAAAAAGAATCCGGCTAATACGACAATTAACTGCTTTTTGAAAAAATAGTATTCAGTGTTACCATATTGTAAAACAGCGGCAATTGACGATGAAGAGAATATCATTATAAGTCCCAAAACTGTAAGAATAATTGTTACAAATAATAAGGTTTTATCGATTTTATTGAACTTATCTTTCATATTCTCACCTATTATAATTTTATCAAATCATATAAAAAAATTAAATAAATATCTCTTTATTTAATTTTTACTTTACAACTTAATAAAAATAATATGTTAATTAAATGTCTAACGTTGCTTATTTTTCGCTAAAAGGTAAATTTTTTCGTCGATGATATGTGTGAATAGACTGATTATCAATACGGCTAGTATTGGTGCTAAAATTGGATTAACAAAATATAAACCAAATGATAGTAAAGACACTGATATACCAAATAAAATCATACCTCGATTGGTGTAACAACTAGTGACACTGTCCGTGGCAACAAAGCTTGCAATAAATAAGAAATTATTACACGTCAATATACTAAGAAAACTATTTTTAGTTACTAAGGAATAAACTAGTACAATCAAAATATACGAGGCAATGGAGATAACGCTGATTGTCGTCTTATTATTATTAGTTACTGATAAACCAATTAAAGCCACTACCAATAAAATAATGTGGGTCGAGGCAATTCCGCCAGGGGTTCTGCCAATTAAGTAATCAATTAATTCATAGGAAAAAGTCTTACTTGCTTCATAAATATTAGCAAACTCAAAGCCTCCTATTAAAGAAGATATAGTATAGATAACTAAAAAAGCTAAACATATTGTATTTGCTCTATCTCCTATAAATTTCGATATTATCAAAATAACAGTAAGGACAATAAAATATATATAAATATCGACATTGATACTCATTATACATCCTAATAAAGCGGCATACTCGATGTGAAACGAGGAAAATAAAGCATCTACTATATTTTCATTGCGGTGTTTTTTAATAAAGTATTCATATAAGAAGTTTATTAGTCCCGCAATAATCATCCCTCCAAGAATGATAATCACAGGTTTTAATAAGCCGAAAACATTCACATAATTATTGCGATATAAATAAACACCATTTTTATAAATCCCATAGATAATAAGGGGCAATATTAATATTAGACGCGTTAGAGAAATAGTCGTTATTGAACGATTACTTCGAACATATACTTTATTTTTCATCGGAACCTCCTAAGAAAGGTTTAAAATTTATTTTGGAAGGACATATATAACTACATAAGCCACAATTGATACACTTACTACGATCCGCTTCTTTATGTTCTCTAATGTATTTAGGATTTAAACCTATTGGACATTTTTTGTTACATAAGCCACAATTAATACACTTCTTTTCGGGAGTAGAATCCACTGTATTTAAAAATATACTGCGTGTATCTGATGTAACGATATTATTTAAAGATGTCAGAGTATTCCCCGCGATAAGTCCATTGGTAATAACATAATAATTTTTATCAATAATATGACAGCAATTTTTGATTAGATCAGCCATAGATGTTCCTATTTTAACATTGACAACGACAGGAGATTCAATAGCATTACCAGAAATTGTGACTAATTTTTCCGTTATGGGTTTTTTTCTCTTTAAAACATTATATATATTATAGATGTCTTGAACAGTCAGATAGATAACTCCTGCTCCAATTTGTTTTTTTGTTAGAATATTCTTTATCAAGATATTTTGAAAACTCAATGGATATATATCTGGCACTAGTTTTAATGCAATATTGGGATATGTTCCAATATTATTCGATAAATTTATGACATTATTCGTATCGTGATTATTAATTGCCAAGATTGTTGTATCGACATTTAATATAATCGATAAGGCATCTATTGCTTCGAGTATTTTCGAACTATATAAGTCGATTATATGGGAAGAAGTCTTTTCAAAGGGATCTGAATCAATACCATTAATTAGAAGAGTCTTAGCATTAATATCAATGTCGCGATCACAGGCATTATATTTATATATTAATTTTAAGGCATCTTCACAGGAATATTCATTAATGTATTTCTCTGTACTTTTCTTCTTTTTTATCTTTTCGCGAAAGTCATTTTCGACGACAACGCAAGGAATAACTGTATTGTTATCGCTCATCGAGCTTGTCTTACCTAATACTTTTCCACTTATTGGGCTATAAATTAATTTATCATCCGACTTTAATAATATATCTTCCTTGTAAATGTTTGTGTTACTCTTAACATTTATTGAGAATCCCTCTTTGATGGGAATATAGATATAATCAGGATTTAAATAATTTAAAACCGTATTATCAATGGAAATATTCTTACTTTCCTTAATAGTAACCATACTATTCATAATTGCACTTCCCTACTTATTTTCATTTAATATATCATTTATTAAATTAGGATTGAATTTTCTCGTTTTAATCATTTCTATTTCATATTTTTTAAGGATGTTATTCATGAGATTTGCTATTTCTTTTTTTTATTTATATGGCGCATATTCACGATTAATATAAGGCGTTTCTAGAATCTTAGGAACATTTTCTAAGCGTGCATTATAAATGACACTTAAAAGAGCATCAAAACCTATAGTACCATAGCCTAGATTTTCATGACGATCTTTTTTAGCTCCTAGAGGATTTTTTGAATCATTAACATGAACACAGCCAAACTTATCAATACCAATACGCGAATCAAATTCATCTAAGTAAGAATCAATATCATTAATATCAATTCCCGAATCATTTAAATGGCAAGTATCAATACATACACCTATTTTATCTTTTAATTCTACATGATCAATTATGTAGGCAAGTTCATCAATATTAATACCTAACTCAGTACCTTTGCCTGCCATCGTTTCAAGTAAGATAACAATATCGTCTTCACGCATAAGGATTTTATTTAGTGCATAAACGATGTTGTCAATGGCATATTCGCGATCTAATTTCGTTGCGCTTCCTGGATGTAAAACAATTTTTCTAACTCCTAAGGTCATACATCTTTCTATCTCTTTTCGTAAAAACTCAATGGCAAAATTATATTTATCCATATCAGTGTTATTTGCTAAATTAACGATGTATGGAGCATGACAAATAACATTTTCTAAAGCTATATTGTGAGATTTCATAATATTTAATGCCTCGACCGTTATTAAGTCATTTATTTCGCCTCTCAGGGTATTTTGTGGAGCTCCTGTATAAAACATAAAGGCATTAGAGCCATAGCTAATCGCCTCATTAACAGAACCAACCAATTGCGTATCATTTTTATATGATACATGACTTCCTATTATTAACACTTCTATCACCTACCTTTAATTATAGCATAAAAAAAACAACTAAAATAGTTGTTTTTAGATATTTTTCTACGCTGTGAATTGTAAACCATGACGGTTCATGCAGAATTCGCCAGCAGATACACGAGTATCTCCTAAATAGTCATTGCATGCAGGATATTCACTGTTAAATGATGCGACAGTAGCAGCGTTAAATCCTTGAATTGTATTTGCATCAGTTGGATCAGGGAAACCGCCAGAAGCATTAACATTATATCTAAATAGCATGTAGTTATTATCCCATAGATAGATAGTATATTGTGGATCATCGACATTCGTAGCATCAACAATTACAAATCCAAGGTAATTTCCTGTATCTGCAGTTCCTAAATCAGTTTTTATATTATAAATATATACTCCTGCTCCAGGGATGGATGATTGTGAATCCATCGTATATTGTTCTTGTGTTGATTTAAATACTTTTTGAGCCTCAAGAACAAAGGACTTTCTTCTTGCATTATTCATTGTATCTAGTACTGATGGAATAGCGATAATCATGATAATTGCTAATACAACAATAACCGCAAGTAATTCAACTAGTGTAAAACCATTTTTCTTTCTCATAACTTAATTCCTCTTTCTATTATAATTTAATTATATATACTAATTTTTATTTAGTCAATACCTTTACTCGCAACTTAACATCAATAATTCAAGGAAACTCTATTGAGGAGTTCCTTGGTTATTATTGTTGTTATCAGTTGGCGTCGTCGGTAAGACATTTTGGTTACTTTGATCATTTGCCTGGAAGACATTTTGTACGCCGTTTACTCCTTGATTATTCATTAAAGTTGGAGCTACAACATTGTTGCTGGCTTGTCTGGTTGGATCATTTATATTATCATCATCTTTTATGGCTTTTTTGTTGTTTTTAGTAACGGCATATATTATCAATATAGCTACTAATAGAACGGCTAAGCCAATAGCGATTCCTCTTATAATTTTTGTACTGGTTGATGCTTGTTTTGTTTCTCTTATATTAATTGTATAGGTTTTAGTATAGAAACCATTTGGCGATTTAACAGTTATGACGACTTTTGAACCATCCATTAGATTGGCATTGCCAGAGACGGTAACTAACGCCCCTTTGGCACTCGTCGTATAATAAGGGTGAATCTCCGTTGCTCCAGTAGTCGCTAAATCATATTCGTAAACATTTGGATTAAAATCAAGTGATGGGTATCCAGAGACAGATAATGAGCTTAATGATGCGTCACTTTCCTCTAGAGTCGGATCTGGAAGTCCGCCAGGACGAGGTGCTGTTGTGGAATTGCCATTAGGTCTCGTCGTTTGATTAGGCGATTCTCCAGAAGCATATCTTCTTACAGTAATATTGTAGTAAGCACGCTTTCCTGTTACAGTATTGAATACTTCGACGGCTACCCTATTATTTCCAACAGCGAGATTTTCTTGCCCACTTGTTTGAACTTTTACTGTGCCATCAGTAACATTTGGTGTGGCACTTATTGAAAGGTTTGTCGTCTCATATGGTACCGATAGATTGTAGTAGAATGTCAATGGATTAAAATTAATATTATAACCACTAACAGTTAAATTATTTAATAGTAATGATGAATCTTTAACATCAATAGTTGTCGTTGTTGAGTTTTGAATTGTACCCTGAGTTGTTCCTTCTGTCGTACCATTTTGAATTGTACCCTTAGTCGTTGCCTCAGTCGTACCATTTTGAATTGTTCCTCTCGTCGTCGACTCTGTCGTGCCATTTTGAATTGTTCCCCTTGTCGTCGTCGAGTTACTCATACCGACAGTGGTATTAAGTGTTGTCGTACCTTTTTGTTCAGTTCCAGAATTAGCTTGACAAGATGGTGCAGTAATAGCTAGAGCATTTGCGGTTCCTTTATGGGCTTCCTTAAATTTATCAATTTCAGCATAAAAGGCATCTTGTGACATATCTTCGCTAAATAGGACATCTTGAACGGAATATTGTTTATTTGTCAGTGTAACTTCCACAGTGTATTTATAAGTGTCTAAAACATCAGTTGCTTGAGCAAATGTCTTACAACCCATATCGACATTTTTTAAGGACCCATTACTAGCTATTTGATAATTGACGCATAGTTTTTGTCCTTCTTTTATTGATTTACTGACATCAATCGATTTACTACCTTCAGGTACAAAATATCCCTCATTTGGCTTACACGTACTACCATCATTAGTAACGCATGTGCGAACTGATTGAATGACATCTGTAGCTTTGATACTTACAATGGCAGCCTTCGCTCCACTGCTAGCATGTTCCCTTTTGACTTTAACCCAGCCATCAAAAGACCCAGTATTCCCTAAACCAATATCTGTTTTTATATCATATACATGACAATCTGTTCGCTCTTTGTTTAGGTCCAAATCTTGAATGTATTGTTGTTCTGCTTTCATTCTAATATTTTGAGCATATTCAAAAAAAGTCTGTTTTTTCGATTTGTTTAGCGAATCAAGAACTGCTGGTATGGCAATAATCATGATAATTGCCAAGACAACAATAACAGCTAATAATTCGACTAACGTAAAACCATTGCGTTTCTTTTTCATATATCAAACTATCCTCTCTATTCTATTTTTATTATAGTTTAACTAAACTATTTTAGCAAGCAAAAAAGAGTAATTATACTATTACTCTACAATTTTTAAGATATTAGTAATGAGTTCAATATTATCAATTGTATCATTGAATTTATTCATCGTATTATTATGCTTATAATTTTTATATTCTTTTTTTAATAACTCAAAGTTATTTTTGCTGCGGTTAAGATAGCGATACCAATTAGAATGAGAATAGAGATATTCATGAATATTTTTATCTTCGCTTATTTTAAGCAATATTTCCATTTCCATTAATCACCATAAAATTTTGTTATTGGTCTTTCAACCTTAGTTATAACATCTGGGGTCTTTTTAGTGAGTTCTTGTATGATATTGATAGCTTTTTGGGCATTATTGACATGATTTTGTATAGAATCAATATTGATATTTTTAAAAAGACCAGTTAATTCTCCTAAAATATCTTCTTTGGCACGCGTATCACTATTAAAGTATTTCGTCCAAGCATCACTACTCTCTCCATAAATATCGTATATCTCATAAAAATCTTGCCATGTCATTTCTTTTCTTTGAATGTATGATACTAATTCCGGATGATCACTCATAAAATTTTTAAATTGTTCCTTTTTATCCATAATAAAACCACCTACTTAAATATATTCATATAGGTGGTTATTATTTCTAAATTTTAAAACTATCGAAATTTAAATTGGTCTGTTCAGGTTCGTTTTTAGTTTCTTCTTTTTTTACCTCTTTTTTCTTAGGAGCATCGACATGCTTGATAATTTCGGCAAATTTGAAGGCTTTATTAAATTTCTTTTTAGCAATACTTGATCCGGTACTTGCCATATCCATAATGGATATATCGGTATTCTTTAATATACCAACATCTTCAAGCATTGCTAGCCCAATAGTGTCCTTAGTATGAGTAATTAAAGCATTGATGACTTCATAATTTGTCGTTTTTACCTTTTTCATTATCATACTTCCACGCTTAGCACGAGATAATTGAGTTAAGTCTGTCAATTTAATGCGCTTAGCAGTTTTTTGATTAGTAAAGATATTTAAATATTCGTCATTTTCGTCATATACTAAGCCAGATACTACTTCATCATCTTTGAGATTTATTCCCTTGACACCACCCGATTTGCTCGATGTAAGAGGAATTTCACTAGTTTTATAAGATATATAATATCCCGTCTTAGTGATTATCAAAGTATTATCCTTTTCCATTTCAATATTAGTAATAACATCGCCGTCTTTTAGTTTCATGGATGTATATAATTTGGCATATCTACTAACGACGAAATCTTCCATCTTTGTACGTTTAACATTGCCATCTTTGGTAAAGAAGACAACAGAATCATTCATATTGGACTCATCTACTATGAAGGATGCTACTACTTCATCTTCGGGATTAGTTGTAACAATATTGCTTACATGTTTTCCTAAATCTTTCCATTTAGCCCAAGGTACATCATTTACAGGGACAAAGATATAATTTCCCATCTTGGTAAATATTATCAACTTATTTAAAGTAGTTGTCTCATAGATATTTATGGCATAATCTCCTGGCTTCATGGCCGTTTCTTCCCCATTTGCCGAAGCAAAGGATTTCATTGGCACCTTTTTAATATATCCCTCATGAGATAGAACGATCATGACATTTTCTTTAACAATTAAATCTTCAGCAGATATATTAATCTCTGTAACAG
Organism: uncultured Bacilli bacterium; assembly: GCA_910577075.1. Classification (GTDB taxonomy): domain Bacteria; phylum Bacillota_I; class Bacilli_A; order RF39; family UBA660; genus CAG-582. Next base: position 9,172 of record CAJTKV010000039.1, on the reverse strand, counting down.
TTTCAGATATTTCTGTACGTCGTGGAATGGCGTATTCCTTTTTAATTTTCTTTAGTTCGTCTTTAACTACTCCCTCTAGTTTAGATTCATCGGAAAGGATTGCCTCTAAAGCAGCAATAATTTTGAGGAGAGTTTTTAATCGTTCCTCTAGTTCAACGACATCGGTATTAGTCAATTTATATAATTGCAACATGACGATACCTTCGGCTTGTTCTGGAGTAAAGTCAAATTCTTTGACAAGATTATCTTTGGCATCTTGTTTATTCTTACTAGCACGGATTACACGAATTACTTCATCTAAGATACTTATAGCCTTTACAAGACCTTCAGTATAATGGACCTCTTTTCGAGCTACGGCTAAATCCGTTTCACTTCTTAGGCGAACAACTTCCTTGGCATGATTAATCCAAGCATCTAAAATTCCTAAAACACCGACTAGTTTAGGTCGACGATTGACAATAGTAACCATGTTATAGTTGTAATTGCATTGACAATCGGTATTTTTAAGAAGATAATTCATTATTAAGTTCTTGTCGGCCCCAGCCTTTAAATCAATTACAATGCGAACAAGGGCATCTTTATCAGATTCGTCGCGAACTTCAGCCATTCCATCCACTTTGCGATCAAGACGAATATCATCAATCTTCTTAACTAATTGCTGTTTATTAACCTCAAAAGGTATTTCACTGATAATGATTTGTTCTTTACCTTTGTTTTTTACAAATTCATAGCGGCATTTAACGACAATTTTACCGCGTCCCGTTTCAAAAGCTTTGCGAATGCCGTCTAAACCTTCGACGATACCTCCTGTTGGGAAGTCTGGACCTTTAACGATATCTATAATAGTATCAAGACGGCAATTTGGCGATTCTATGCGTTTAATTGCCGCATCAATAACTTCACCTAAATTATGAGGCGGAATGTTAGTTGCATATCCAGCAGAGATTCCCGTCGTCCCATTGACTAATAAGTTAGGAAATTTGGCAGGTAAAACAGTAGGTTCCATAAGCGTATCCGAGAAGTTTGGAGCCATAGGAACTGTGTTTTTATCCAAGTCTTTGAGTAATTCCTCGCTTATTTTAGCTAAACGACATTCTGTATAACGCATAGCTGCTGGAGGATCTCCGTCTATTGAACCATTGTTACCATCAACTTCTACTAGAATATGATTTTGCTTCCAATCTTGACTTTGACGAATTAAAGCATCATAAACTGATGTATCTCCATGAGGATGGTATTTACCTAAGACAATACCAACAGCATTGGCACATTTTTTAAAAGCTTTGTCATGAGTGTTTTTATCTTTATACATAGCAAATATTATTCTTCTCTGAACAGGCTTTAATCCATCTCTTACATCTGGTATAGCACGATCTTGAATAATATATTTAGAATATCGAGCAAAACGTTCACCCATGATATCTTCTAAAGCATAATTATGAATTTTATTTATTACTTCTTGTGTATCATTCATATTGTATCACCGTATCCATTATAACATAGAATTTTTTTATTTGAATAGTATTGGACACTTTTTAGACATTTTATAATTATCAATTAAAGACAATTTTCTCTTTGACTATAACTTTAAATGATGCTATAGTATAGATTAATTTAAAGGAGATAATAATTATGAGTATTGAAGGTTTAAAAAAATTTAAAAGACTTGTTATCACTAGTGGTTTAATTCTAAGTACCCTTTCATTTACAGGCTGTGGTGAAAAAAGCAATATTTTAGAAAGTGATGTTTTAGAGGAAAAAGCCGATGAAGGATTAGAGGAAAACAGTGATAAAATTTTTGTTGCTCATGATCATCTAATACTAGAAATTGCGGGATATACCTATATCTTTCGAGAATGTGATCCAGAAATCCAAAAAATTAAAGCAACATGGCAAAATAGTTGTGTGCAATTTTGGATTTACGATGCTGATGGCAATATAATTTTTAATTATCTCGGCAAAGATAATGTCCACCTTTTTAATATTGATACGGAGTTAGAAGAGGAAAATGTTCAGGAGGTTGAGGAAGATTTAATAGAAAATAATGCTAAATTGCGCTTGGAATTAGATAAATAAAAAACGTGTTTATTAAAGTGCCCTAAAAGTGGTTCACTTCATATACACGTTTTATTTCTTTAATTAATCTTTAAAAGAAGCATCAACATAGTATATTGGACGATGTTCTTTAAAATATTGTCTTTCAAAGTCAGTCATAATATTTGGAATCTTGCGCTCATCATTATGCAAATCAAGACTGACTTTATCAAAAGTATACCAATAGTTGCTTAAACTTTCAAGAGCGGAAGCAAATAATATTTTGTTGTCAGTTTTCATAATTATGTGTTTATGTTTTTTATATATGCGATCATACAATCGCAAATAAATTTCTGAAGAAAAACGCTTTTTCTCATCTTGTTTTTTAGGCCAAGGTTCTGAGAAAGTCAAATAGATTGTATCTATCTCTTTACCAAAAAAATTAATAATATCTTTGGCATCGGCACATATAAGTTTTAAATTTTTTAGTTTATTATCTCCAATATATTGAATAGCAGTTGCCGTCTGATTCTCATCGAGTTCCAATCCAATATAGTTGATATTAGGATATTTTCGGGCCATTTCAATGATGAAAGAACCTCTTCCCATTCCTAGTTCTAGGCAGATGGGGTTATTATTTCCAAATACTTCTTTCCATCTATTTTTATTTTTACTTGGCTCCTTAATAATATAAGAACTATTATTTAATATTTCTCTTGCATTTTTTACCACATTGTAACGCATTTTAAACACCTCAAAGGTATTATATCATGAATAAGAAAAAATATCACAGTTATGCGATATTTTATAATTTTACTTGACGACTTTAAAACCACGCCAGGCAAGATAAATTGTCGTTAAAGACGTTAGAGTTACTAATACTTCTAGATTTTCACCATTTTGTTTAATAATTATGGCAATCATAGAAATCCACATACAAATTATAATAAGAGCTGTATAGGGATATTTTATATACATCAACATTTTTTTAGAATCTTTCATCTAATCATCTCCTTATAGATATTTTGAAAGAGAAATTCATCTCCCTCGGCAAGTGAAGAAAGAATAGAATCAATTATCTCTAGACTTTCCGACTTGCTATATTTCGTATTATCAATGTAGTCAAATGGTACATCTTCGTTTTCAATAGCTGATAAAGCATATTCGATGGAAAAAATCATTAAATTTGTGTAATTATGAGATTTAAACTTTGAATCTATAGTACTTAAGGTGCATATGAAGGCCTGCATCGCTTTGATAAGTGAAAAGTTGCGCATGTCCATACTTAGATTGAAGATATTTTTATTATTCATAAATTGCGTAAATATCTTAAGCATATGTCCGTTATCCATTAGTTCATCAAATTCTCGATTATTTGGTCTTACCTGATTAAATTTATTGGCAAGAGCATTGCTAATATAGTCAACGATTTTGTTATCCGTGCAAATATTTAGGGCATTGATAAAATCTGGGCAAAAACACTGACATGTTGTATTAATAATACTATAGAAATTATTACTCTCTTTATTGGACGTCAAAATATTATAATAGGATTTAGTCCAATCGAAAAAGGCCCGATGAGAGATGGGCTTTCTTGCCACAATGCCAAAATCAACGAATGATACTTTATTATCTTTAAGTAAAATAATATTGCCTGGGTGGGGATCCCCATAGACAAAATCTTTCGTCATAGCCGTCCTTAAAAGTTCTCCCCCTACTACAGTTAATTGAAGCCATATATTTGATCCTGTTAATTTTTGGCAGGTATCCCACAAAGTCTCTTCGTTATTGTTATTGGTCATTAAATCAGCTAATGATACGCCTTCAATGAATTCTTGAACTATGACATTGGAATTGGATAATTCATGATAGACCTTGGGTATTTTGATATATTGATGTTGGGAATATAATTCATAAAAATAGTCAATATTGGCAATTTCACTGATATAGTCAGTCTCTCTTAGACAAGTCTCTTGAAATTCCTGATAGGCCTTTTTGACATCAATAATAAAGTTTTTCATAAATAACCCAACAAAGGAAACGAGTTTACCAAGTTTTTTTAAATCTCTTTTTAAATCATTAGAAATACTCGGCTTTAAAACCTTAATAGCAACTATATCGCCATTTTTTAATACTCCTCTATATACTTGAGCAAATGACCCAATACCAATCGGCTTTTCATCATAGGATTTTAATGAGGAGATGTCGATATATTTTTTTAAGTCAATATATTCAGATGTGGCTTGATTGAATACTTTATACTCTTGGGTAGTGCCCCATCCATCCATAAATTTATTTGTTATACATAAAACTTGAAGAAATTTATTATAAACTCCCCCTTTATCTTTTAGATAGTAAAATAAGGCTTTTTTATAAAGACTTTCCTTATTGGAGTTGCCACTTAAATATATGTTTACAAAGGTACCTATAAGATTACTAACTCTCTTCATTTTCGCGAACATACTCCTATTTCAAATATAATAACAGTTAAAATAAGCGCGATAACGGGCAAGATGATACCTGAATAATCTGTAGCAATAATTAATATTAGCATCGAAATCCATATTGCTATAATACTTAAACTTACAAATGCATATCTCATAATAATACCTCTACATCTAATTTATCACATCACCGACATTATTTCAATAAAAGGACAAAGAAAAAGTGTTTACTACTTTTCTTCGTAAACACTAACTTTTTTCTTATTCTTGCCACATCTTTCGTATCTAACTGTACCTCTAACTAGAGCAAATAATGTGTGATCCTTACCCATTCCAACATTCTTACCTGGATAAATCTTTGTACCTCTTTGTCTATAAATGATTGAGCCAGCATTGATAATTTGACCATCAGCAGATTTTGCTCCTAGACGACGACCAGCACTATCACGACCATTGTGAGTTGAACCTTGAGCTTTTACGTGGGCAAATAATTGAATATTCAATTTCATAAAGTCCATAATGAGCCCTCCTTTACTATTTTAATATTTTTTTTATAAGTTAATGCTAATTCTTCTAGCATTGTAAGCATATTATCAATAATGATTCTGACAAATTCGTCATCACGCAATATATTAATGAAAATCCTTCCCTCGGCCTCTTCATAATTTAAGACATTTTTATCATATCTTAAAGCAGCGTTGATACTCGTAATAACAATACTAGAACAGCTAGCACAGACGATATCTTTGCCATAATCAGCATAATCAGCATGCCCTGTTATAGTAATTTGTCTATTATTAATATTTACCTTAATCATATTAACCTACAATTTTCTTAACAACAAGCTTTGTATATGGTTGTCTATGACCTTTTGTATTACGGTATTTTTTCTTAGGTCTATATTTAAATACCACAATTTTTTTAGCCTTACCATGTTTTTCAACTAAACATGTAACTTTAGCACCTTTAACATATGGTGTACCAATCTTGTCACCAACACTGTGAACTAAATCAAAATCAATGTTTGATCCAACTTCGGCATCTAGTTTTTCAACATAGATAACATCACCTTCAGCAACGTAATATTGCTTTCCACCAGTTTCGAATACTGCTTTCATACTTAACCTCCTTATTAATTTTTTTGAAGACTCGCCTTTAAGGTGTGGAAAATCCATCTTTAACCTCTTTAGTGCGGTTCGTAAGAAAGACTTACAAACATCTTAGATATTATCAAAATAAAGTCTCTTTGTCAATGATTAGAGACAAAATTATGGGATAATGCATCTTTTTCTTCGATATATATATTACCATATTTAATATAATTATATCTAGTCTTAAATAACATATTTATACTACTTACATATTTTATTTTACAATATTTAAATTTATAGAGATATCTCTCTAATAAAAATTTATGCATATAATACTTATAATTTAAGATGTATGAGATATTTAGATAATATAAATAGATAAAAATTATTATACTCTTGGTGTAATAAAAAAGAATAAATATACTTATAAAGCTTATTCCATAGAAGAGCTTTATAGCTATGCTATAAGGAACAACCCTTTCAAGTATTGAAAGATATATCTTGTAGCCATCTAAAGGATAGACAGGTAGAAGATTATAGATAATAAGCATTTTATTGAGATTTAAAAATAATTCATAGTTGTTAAGAGAAACGGGCACTATAAGATATAAAACTAACTGCATTAATATACCACTTATGCTTATTAAAAATAATTTATTTGAGGAAATATTTATATTGATATTGGTAGTAATGATGCCTCCCATGGGATAAAGAATGATTTTCGTAACTTTATAGCCCAATAATTTAAGCATGATGATATGGCCTAATTCATGGGTGATGATTATAAGAAAAAATATTATGACATAATTAATATATCCTGAAAATAGCAATAGAAGGACAAAAACAAGAAAAGAAAAATGAATTTTAAATATAGTCTTCATAATTCAAGTATTTATTATCCTTGCTAATAGTTAAAATTAAATTTTCATCAATAGTACTGCCTATAATCCTCTTTTCATCAATATAATCATATAGATTGACAGATATATATTCAATATTAGAATACCAATAACATACACCACTAGAACTCTCAACAATGACCGTTGGTCCTAAATTTTCTTTATTGCCAATAAATATTACAACACCTGGTGTAATACTGTTTACCACATAGTTTTGCTCAGTAGTTAACTTAAAACCATTGCCATATTTTTCGATTGATTTGTAAATTAATTTATTGGAGGAGACAAATTGCTCTCTTTTGCCAAGAATATTGCCAATAATCGATTTTGTTTTGCTATTTATATAGTAATAATCTATTTTGGTATCATTTACTAGTCTATAAAATATGTCATAGGCAGAGTTAAACTTAAGGGAAAAACTTATAACGATAAGTAGAATAATAGAAATAATTGTTCTAATAAATAAATTATTTAAATATTTGTCTTTGACCAAGGAAATCACCATTATTATTATATTTATAATAATGAATTAAAATAACCAATATTAAATTTATAAAATAGGAAACATCAATATTATTAATAATTAAATAAAAAAAAGTAAATAATGATAATCTAAAGAGAAGATTATAGTTAACATACTTTGATAGGACATATTCGATGGCATACATTAAACAGAGAATAAATAAGATAAAATAATCATCGCTTATAAGGAGAAAGAAAAATATACTGAATAGAAAATTTTTAATATCTATATATTTTAACATAATGATAAAACTAGTTAGGAAAATGCCTGTAAAAGAGTGAGTTAGAAAATCTATAAGTAAAAACATAGTTATTCCCCCACCACGTATAAGTAATTAAGATTATGGAAATCAACTTTACTTTTGACATATATTTTCTTTTCAATATCACTTTCTTCAATTTTATAGACGGTGCCAATAAATATTTTTTCTTTGATTGCTCCTAGTGTTGATGTATAAACTTCATCATTTAAGTCAATCTTGGAATAATTCGATATATTGCGGATAATTAAAAAGCCTTCTTCATAGGCACTTAAGGTCCCATATGTATCATTTATTTTGACACTCAGATTGGGTACACCGGATAATAGTTGAACTTTAGATTCGTGAGGCATTACATTACTTATTATACCAACTAGACCTTCACTATTGATGACGGCGTTATTTTCTTTATACTTTAAATCATCTCCGCCTTGAATGTGTATTTCGTGATCATTATACATACTGCGATAACTTAGACGTGTTAAAGAATAGCCATAATTGGCATAGATATCTAGATTAGATAATTTTTTTAATTCATCTTTTAAAGCACTGTTTTCTTCTTTTAAAATATTTATCTCAGCATTGGGATAATTATCTTGCTTCGTTATTAGAGTATTAATATTGGCAAGAAGATTAATAAAGGTACTCTTAAAGATAAAAAGAGCTAAGATAAATATAAGAAAATAATTTTTTTTAATTATTCGTAAAATGGTTGTCATAAAAACTATAGTAATCCTTTCCATTAGTTATGATGTGATCTATTATGGGAATATTCATTATTAGTCCCGTTTCCACTAATCTATTTGTCGTATCAATATCTTCTTTGCTTGGGGTAATATCTGAGGATGGATGATTATGCATAACAATAATTGAAGAAGCTGATACTTTAATAGCTTCATTAAAGACATCGCGTGGATGGACGATGGTTTTATCAATTGTACCAATTGATAAAACTTTGTAGGAAATGAGGCATTTTTTATTGTCTAAGTAAATTGCGATAAACTTTTCTTGTTTGAGATTTATGAAGTATTTTTTAAAAGCATTATGAACAAGTTCAACATTGCTTAGTTTCATGTGTAGTGATATCTCTTGAGAGCTAATTCTCTTTCCAAGTTCAACAGCAGCAATCAAAGTTATAGCTTTAACTGATCCCATGCCTTTGATATTGGAAAGTTCCCGTATTCCCGCATCAGCTAAGTTATTTAAACTCCCGACACTATTTAAAATATCGGCAGATAATTCCCTTACAGATATGTCTTTTATTCCCGTTCTAAGAATAATACTCAAAAGATCTATGTTACTCAAGTTTTCTACGCCATATTGCAAGAGACGTTCACGAGGCATTTCGTTTTTAGGTAAGTCTTTAATTTTCATAAGAGGCCTCATAAATATCCATTATTCTCTTATTCAATTCTAAAAAGGCAATATTAGACGTTGTTCGCTTCATCATCTCTTCATATTGAAGTAAACTATCTTTAAATTCTTCAGAAGTATTTACTATCTTAAGAAAGTATTTTATACCCTTTTTATCCAAATGTGCCATAATCTTTTCTATATTTTCATCTTCACTGAGAACACTGTAGTAAAGATAAAAATATCCCTTTTCTTTAACTACTCTGGCCTCAAATGATTGGCTTCTGTAAGGGCTTTTTCTTCATTTAAGAATACTCCGACTTGGATAGCTTTCGTCGTTATCTCACTCATGACGGGTATACTACTTGCATCTTCAGTATGTGGCATAAAGAATAAGGCTACGAGAATTGATGCACCAAATCCTAAAATAATTGCTAGAATGTTTTTCATAAAATCACCATCATTAATATAACAAAAAAACATTCATCTATTTGTCGAATTTTGGCAACAAAAAAAGTTAATTCAACTAAATGAAGTTGTCAACAAAAAGTGGACACTAAAAAAGTATT
>CAJTKV010000038.1 GCA_910577075.1 uncultured Bacilli bacterium | reverse complement strand
TGAATAATACTTAATTTACTCTTTTGTTGCACTTGACTTTTTAATTTAGAAATTTTTTCTCCTATGCATAATTCTAAAAAAATCTTTCCAAAGTTTCTTAAAAGATGTTATAATACAAAGATAAGAAATTTGGTGATTAAGATGAATAAAGAACAAATATTAAATAGAGTAAATATCTTGCTAATATCCGATAATGAAGCAGACTATAATGCCGTAGTAAATTATGGATTTAAAAAAATTACACATTTTAAATCTATCATTAATGCTGATGCGTATTTTAAAGCTCATCCTGATGATTTAGATAAATTTGATTTGGTAATAAAGGGAAGACAAAAAGTTCAACAAGTATGTTTTGAAGGAAATACCGAGTTAGATAATAAAATTAATAATATGCCACACGAAATTGCTAATATTTATATTTTTGATTATGCAGATGAGAAGGATTACCGTTATTATTGCAATAATGCGCGAACGGAAACACACGATATGTCATCAGTTTTAAATTTTTATGTAAGACAATTACTAGCCGATAAAGAACTTCAAGAAAAACTTAACAATGCTGATCCACTAGCTCCCTTAACAATGCCTCTTATAACTTATCCCCAAAGTAAAAAGGATTTAAAAGTTCTTCTCCTTCTTTCGGGAATTGTCTATACAAATGACGAAGATGCTATTAAGGAAAAACTTGATGTTGACATCCAATTAGAAGAAGATAATAATTATGGACTAGGAAGGAATGTAATTCGTAAGATGGGTGATTACGACATTATTATTGCTTCTAAAGTGTACTCTAATAACTTAATTTATATGAATGAAGAACATATTGAACAAGGGCAATTAAAGGGTAAAGGTCTTGGACTTGTCGCAATATATGATGATGATTCTATATTTACCATGATGAGTGATGGTGATTATACCTTTAATTATATTGGAACGGAGTTAATTGTTCGCTCGGCAATAGGTAATATAAATCGCGAATCCCAAGAAGTTAAAGAGGAACACTATAAGGTGAAAACAGATTCTCGCGCCAAACTGGCTATAAGCATTGTCGAAAAAGCCATTATTAATTATCATCAAGCTCTAAAGGAAATAAATGGCCGAGGTCTAGAAGACGTCAAACCTGAAGAGTTTTCTAAATATGAAGAGGAATATATCCAGGCAAATGAACAATATGAACAGGGAAAAAAAGAATATGCTAGACAAGTTCAAATATACGATGATATATTAAGAGCGGCTCAAAAGTATCTATCAAATAAGAAAAGAGGTCGAACTAAAAATACGCCAGCAGATATTAAGATAACAGAAAGTGCTAATGGTATAACTATCGAAAATTATATTAAAGCAAGAAAAATATGTTCTCTAACGATAAGTTTAAATGATGAAAATAAGAATCGCGTCTTTATTATTCAAACAGCTAAAGATAATGGGTTGCTAACCAGTCCATGTGAAGTAGCAATATATCCCATTGAAAAATCCTATAATGTAAATCGTCCAAATGAAAATCAGATAAGAGCACTCAATGGTGTTTGGAAAAAAATAGAACGCGATATTGTTCCAATAAATGCTTCTTGTGCTCAAAGTTTAAAACTGGCGAAACAATCACGACGAAAAAATCGCCATAATAAAAATTAAAATATGGTATAATTATACTTGAGAGAAGGAGTTCATTATGGCAATAAGAGTTAAAGTTCAAAATAGTGGAGTAGGCGAAGAACTACAAGCCAAATTAGGCGCTTTAGGAATGGAAATAGTTTTTGAAGAAGATGATGTCAAAGAGATGGAACCTAAAGATAAAAAAAGTAAAGAAAAAGATAAAAATATATCTAAATAAAGATATATTTTTAAATTTTATATGACAGTAAAGCATATTATTAAATATTGTAATTATAATAAATAATGTGGTAAACTGAAATATAGTGAGGAGCAACTTATATGTCATTAAGTAGCAACAAGAAAATTTTAGATAATATGATGAATAAATATAAATTAACGGAAGAAGAACAGGCCGAACTTTGGAATTCTATTAAAGATATCTTTAATCACCCAGAATTTCAACGTCGTATGTCTCCCGATTTTCCTCATCATGATCGAATTAATCTCGGAGAACACATATTAGAAGACACCATTGTTACCTATATATTATCTAAAAAAGTAAAAAAGTCGAACTATAATCGTGATTTAGCTTTAAAAATATCAATGTTTCATGATTTTTATATTGAACCATGGCAAAATAATGTCAAAAGCAAGAATAACAAGTTTCATAACAAACATGGGTTTAGACATCCAGTAGAGGCTATCATTGCTGCCATGACTTATTTCCCCGAATATTTTAAAGATATTGATGAAGCCAAGATTATCATTGATGGTGTCCTTCATCATATGCATCCTTTTCCTGTAAGAAAAGTGGAACTGACAGGAGAAAATGTCATGGAATTGAACAACTGGGATCAGTTACTAAAGTTAAATTCCAAACTTGCTATTACTATGCTTATCTGCACTTCTCGAAATACTTTAGGTAAATATTCTTTTTCTCACAGCCTTTTTAAAGAGGGAAGAGTTATGTCTAGGGCCGATAAAATTGTTTCTAGGTTAAATATGAAAGAGAGTAGCCTTGAAGGCTTCATTGCTCTTATAAGCGGAAGAAATAAAAATCTCGATAAATAAAAGTCCTCAAGACTTTTTTTATTATGCTTAAAAATCTTGTAAACATTATAAAAAGTAATTGACAAGTGTGATAAATACACTTATACTGAAAATGGAAGTAAAGAATTGCTTCTAAAGATACTTCTTTAATATGGCCATAATAGTTAGTATCTGTTTAACATTATTTTTTTTAATTAAATAAGTGTAAAAAATACACATAAGAAAGGTGAATTATATGAATATAGAAAAAGAGAAGAAGTATGTATTAAAAAATGGAACAGATAAAACTGCAAGAGAGATGTTTAACAGTGTCATTGAAAGGTTTAATTTAACATCTCCCAAATTTATTAACAATATGGATGTTTATTATGATAAGAATAATATCTTGGATGCCTATGGGATAAATATCCGCAAGAGAATCGTCAAAGGTGAACTCGTCTATACGGTTAAGCGTCCTACGAAGGAAAAGATTATTACCGAAAGACGCGAGGAAAACTTTTCTACTCTTGAAGAAGCTCTACAGTTTGCTATTAAAGAGTGGAATATTCCCATAAAAGACATAAGTGAATTACTTGAGATAAGTACCCAAAGGGAGAAATATCAATTGGAAATAGGCAAGAACGTCCTTGAAGTATGCTTTGATTTATTTACTCCACGTGTAGGAATATGTGAATTTGAAGAACAGGAGATGATTGAATTCGAATTAAAAAAGGGCGATACTAAAGTATTTGACGAGATTGCCAAAATAATGAGTGAATTTCCCTATCTTGAAGAGAGTAATTTTTCTAAAAAGGAGATATCTATGGCAGTAATTCGTGCTAAAACTAAGATAAACCCTTTCAAAAACTCTCAACAACCCAATAATGAAGAGATAAAACAATTCTTTATTGGTAAAGATGAAAGATTGGCTGAATTGCGAGATTTAGATACCAAGAAAAAAGAATTAAATAATTTACGAGAAAAACTAGGACCTTTATCTAGACCCTTAGTTGTCACCTTAAGTGGAACGCCAAGAGCCGGAAAGACTACGACAATTGATTCACTCTATGAATTCTTTAAAAAGTCAGGAATTAATACTAAGCGCTTAGAAGAGCCTGCTGGACTTATATATGCTACTTTAAAAAATCGCGAAGAAAAGGAAAAACTTCTTAAAGATCGTGTTGGTTTTGTCGACAAGCAGTATTCCCTTGGAAATGACTATATCAATAATAATTTAAATGGCTCAGATTTGATTTTATGTGACCGCGGTATAATAGATACCTTCATCTGGTATGATATGTACTATCAACTAGGTATGGTAAGTCGCGAAAGATACCTAGAATTTTTAAAAAAATTAAAAGATCAAAAGAACTATATTGACTACTTCTATGGATTATATGCCGACGAAACAGAAGCAATGAAAAGAGATTACTTAAGTTCGATATCCATTGAAGAAAGATCGACAATGAGTACTGATAATGTCATCAGATATAATGCTTCTCTTTTAAGAACTTTGCCCAAAATTGAAGATTACACAGATCAATCCAAAGTAATAGATACATCATCTCTCGAGATTCTATCTCCATCCATCCAAATTGCCAATGAAGTTATAGATACCATAAAGAATTTATATCTAAAGAGGTAGTATGTATTTTAAAAATAAACTAAGAGAGATATACAATGACGAAGAGATAAATTTATTTGTCGATATGGATGGCGTAATCACCGATTATGACTTTGGAAGCACTTTAAATTTTAAGGATAAGCGACCAATCAAAACTAATATTAAAACCTTAAGTCAATTAAACAAAGATTCTAAAATTAATCTTTATATTCTTTCAATTTGCAAAACTGATGCACAAATACAAGATAAAAATAATTGGTTAGATAAACAAGCCCCGTTCTTTAATATTGCTAATCGATATATTATTTCCAAAGAAAAATATCCCGATTTATCTTCCAAGGAAATTAAACTAAGAATTATTAGAGATATAATAGAATCATCTAAGCTTTCTAATGTTGTACTTATTGATGATGACAATGGCATATTAAAATACATTAAAGAAAGTAATCTAAATATAATCTTATTTCAAGATTCATCGCTTATAGACTAAAAAATCTAGGATTATTCCTAGATTTTCTTATTTCTTTTACTTAATATAACAATTAATAATGAAATGATAACTAATCCTGTTATTCCCACAATCAAATATATTGTTAAATTGGCATTGTTCTTTTTTTCATTATCTTTATTAGTTTGTTTGCTAGTAATGCTTTCTGAAGTGGTATTAATAGCTTTTCTATTTATTTTTAAGGTATATATCTTTACGCTTTCATCTTCAGCTTTAACGGATATCTCTATTGTATTTTCTCCAACCGACAAATCATGTGTTCCACTTCCAGTAATGCTTGCTAGATTATCTTCAGTCTTTGCTTCAATAACTACACTAGTGATTTCATTATCGACATCTATTTTATATTCTAAAGTGTTCTTATCAAAATTAATATCTATATTCGAAACAGTTAATTCTGCTAAATTGGCATTATTAGATTTAATCTTTATTGAAGGGGTTGTTGTTGAAGTTGTCGTTTTCCTCGTTGTAGTCTCCTTTTTTGTTGTTTTGGGCTTGGCATCTAGATATATATATCCAACCAAATCTCCTGGCTCACTCCAATAAGTAGCATCATATTCACATGCAACCCTTTTAGCGTTTTGTAGACATATTCGATCAGTTTCTTCACTTACGCCATTTGCTATACAATCAACATACTCTTTATCATTCACATCTACACAGCCATCGTTGTTTTCCCACACATAAATTTTATCACCCTTGACTCTCTCGACATATCCTACATGGCCATAATCTTTACCTCCTGATACCCAAGACCAAACAGCTATCGATTTTGCCTTTGGGGTTTTGCCCACACTAAATCCGGCTTTTTTAGCTGATTCATACCATGTGCTAGCATTTCCCCAACCAGGTAGGGATATTCCTGCCTTATCATGGACATGTTGCCAAGCATACCAAGTACAATTGCGTCCAAAACTTGACATCTTTTTATAGGGGTTCTTTAATGCCTTAACCTCACCTATACCTATTATACTTATTACTAAGCAAATAATTATTACATTTAAAAATAATATCTTTTTTTTCATTAAATTCATATCCTTTACTACCATTTAATTATAACTAATAAATAGCTCAATTGCAAAAATTTCAATAAAAATGTATAATAAGCATCTATCAGGGGGAATAATATGGCTAGTTTAAGTGAATTAATAACTGATAAAACACCTATAATTACATTAAAAAATGATTCTCATGTCTCTTTAGCAACAAAAGAGAAAGTATTGGGAAGCGATAATTACTCGCTATCTAAAAAAGATGACTATTTGAAAATGATGTATATTATGAATAATACGTGGTATTATTTCAAAAAGGAAGAAGAGAATGCAAGTTATCCCATGTATTTATTTGACGAATTAATGGGTTCTTACATGGCAAGTTTATTATCATTAAAATCCTTGGAATTTTTAATTGCTCAAACAAAGCACGAAATTGGTCTTGCCTCTAAAAATTTTAGAAATAATAATTGTACATATCATTTTGGAAATTTTCTTCATGAAACTAGTGAAAAAGAGCATGGAATTTCTCTTGGACGAGATATTGGCAATTTAGATGCCTTAAGAATCTTATGTAATAACACAGATAATACCTTACAATTAATTGATGAATTCATAAGACTTCTAGTCGTTGATAGTTATATGCTTCAAACTGATCGTGGTCCTGCTAATATTCAATTTGCCGTTGATAATGAAACTAAGGAAACGCATTTAGGAACAATATATGATTTTTCCAATTGTAAAGATGAAGTGGCTTCGTGGGGAATATATTTAAAAAATTGTATAGTCATAGTTGAAGAATTAGGTATGCCTTTACTGATAAGAGAATGCCCAGAATATCTTGAATACGTATCACTTTTAATCGATCATGGATTTGCTTCTTCATGGGATAAAATATGTGATAATTACTGTTTTAATAAAGAAACTAGATCTTATGAAGAGGTAAAAAAATACTATAAAGTTAAAGAGAATAAGCAAAAAGACTACTTTCGTAAATTCATAAAAAAAGCTTCAATTTAACGAAGCTTAATTTCCTTACTATTTGCATATATTGAGTACAATTCTTGAAGCAAATTATTATTTGCAGTATCTAAATTATTATAGGAAAATGCCAGATATGAATCTAATTCAAATGGCAAGGAATCAATGGTTATACTATCTCCAAGATGATATTTTAAGCGAAGTAAAGTATTGCAAAACTTTTGTGTTAAATTTTCTTGAATACGAAGCAGTTGCTCCGTATATTCATTATAAGTTTGTGCCTTTTTTTCTGCTTTTCTTGCTTTTTTATAAATCATAATCTTCTTATCTATCCATCTTTCTGGTAAATAAGGAATAATTTTAAATTTTGAATAACCTAGATTATTAAAATGCAAGATAAAAAGTTGTAATGCCACGAGAAAAGACGGAGTGATATCCTTTAGAATATCTTCACTATCTTGCTTATTAAAATTTTCATTAACTTTATATAAAGCTCGCTTAATCTTATTGTTCTTCCTAATGTTCTTACCTTGATGAATACAATAGATATAGACATTATCATCTTCAATTCCGAAGCGGATAGTAGGTAAATCATATCCATCATCATGATTGACAATCGCCGAACGAAAAGCATAGGGACTTTCCCAACTTATTTTACGAGTCTTAGCTACTTTAGTTAATATTCTTCCACCTAATATTGTTGAGAAACCCTTATCTTCTGTTTCTGTTAAAAAATTATTCTCTAAAAAGGTCTTTTGTCTTCTCAAGAAAGAGCATGGTTCCTGAAAATCTTCTACTGTCGCATTACTCCATAAAAGGGTCATTAAAACCTTTTCTTTGCAAAGCTTATTTTTACTTGTCCTATATTCTCCACTCAAGACTTCATCATAAAAATAGTGATCATCGTAAAAATTCAATGCTAAATTGACATAATCCTCTAATAATTCATCAAATTTCTCTTTATTTCTAATTTCCAATAAGGGTGCATCTATATAATAAGGAATATTTCCCTCTATGATCTTGCCTTCGATAGAAGTGTTAAAGCAAATGTGATAATACATAAAGCAATCTATTGCTCCACTAGAAGCTTCAGGTATTATAGAATTATAAAAAATATCTAGAATATCTTCTTCCACTAAAATCACCTCACTTCATTCTAAAATAATTATAACATATAAAATTATGTACAATAAAAAAACAAAAATTATTTAGTTTTTTTTGCTTTTTCTTGTTCATTGAATTGTTGGATATTAAAATCAAGCTGCCTATGGTAATCACTAACAACTCGGTTATAAATATCTATATCTATTTCATTAATCCCATTAATCCTAAAGGAATTTTCTAAGAGACAAAGATTTATCGTACTGCAAAGAAAACTATTTCCTTTAATACTCGAAATAAGGTTCTTGTAACTATCTTTTAAATCATCATTATTATAATAGTAATAAATAGATAAAGCTGCAGCATGTCCTAAAGCTTCTGTTAATTCCTTTTCAGGTTTTAAAGAAATGGCTTTAAGAGCTAGCATATTTATATCCCTTATACTTACTCTTTGTAATTCTTCGTCATAACTTTCAGGGATTATATAAAAGTATTTTTCTTCTATTTGTTCATAATCTAAATCTTGAACATCTTCTGTATCATATTTCTCTGATTGTTTTTCTTTATCACTTAAATATCTAGAATAATCTTTGATGTATATACCAATCGTATTTTCATGTATTTGTCCAGTCGCATCAGGTTGTTGCTCGCCAATAACCAAACCATATTCATCTCTTAACTTTACTAAATTTTCTGAATAATAATCTGAATCAGGTAATAAAAATAAGTTAAATCTAAATTTATCGAAGTTAGAATAAAATAATCCCTGTTCTGTTATTATTCTTTTTTGTTGACCCGTGTCTATTTTTTCATTTCTATTGCTCATAAAATCTCCTTATATTATTAAATTAAGTATATCATAAGCATCAAAAAAACTATATATTTCCCATAAAGTTAGCATATTATTGACAAAATACACACTCTTTATAACAAAATGCTAAAAAGACATTGACAAACCACTATCTTAATAATATAATGTTAATAACAAGAGAGGAATACTCTTGATATTTTATAGGATATCTTATTAGTAAAATGATAATAACAACTGAAAGAAGGAAATAAATATGAATAACATAACTTTAGAAGAATTATATGAAAAGGGAATTAAAATGCATCACATAACCAATACTGCATATCCATTAACTCCAGGATCATTTATGCGTTATAAGGTAACAGATGCAAGAGAAATACAAAAACTATTAAAGCAGGACATTGATAAATTAACAGCTTTATCTCTTTATGTTCATGTTCCTTTTTGTCAAAGCCGCTGCAAATTTTGTGAATATGCTGTCGTATCTGGTGATGATTTTGAAAAAAAGGAAGAATACGTCGAAGCTCTTTTAAAAGAATTAGATATGTATAAGGAAATCATTGGTGATAAAAAAATCTTAGGTTTTGATATGGGCGGGGGAACTCCAACTCAACTTGAAACTGATCAAATAAAGAGAATTACTGAAAGACTTCATCAAAACTTTAATTTTGATCCTGCAACTGAAATGAGTATTGAAACAACCCCTGTAATTGCTGCCAGAGATTATGATAAGATTAAGGCGCTTCACGATATGGGCTATAAGAGAATAAGTATGGGTGTTCAAACTGTTAATCCTCGATTATTAGAAGCCTTTGGTCGTGAAGGAAACAACAGCATCTATGAAAGAGCTGTTGAAAGTATTCGTCAAGCTGGCTTTGACAAATTCAATATAGATTTAATGTATGGATTTTTAAATCAAGATATGGCTGATTTTAAAAATACTCTAGACTATACAACTAAACTATTGCCAGAATATATCACTCTATATCGCAATCGCTATAAGGGAACAAAAATTGCTAGTGAAGCCGAAGGTGTAACTTTAGATAAAGTTAATAGCCAATACAAAGAGGCCCACAGATTCCTAAATGAAGCGGGATATGCTGCTCCATATGGTAAAAATACTTTTTCAAGACTAGAGGGAGATTATGGGACGAGTGATTATTTGACAAAGCGCGTTATCGATGGACTTCCATATGTAGGTATGGGTTTAGGTGCTCAAAGTTTTGGTCATCAGTATTTGGCCTACAATGAAGGTGCAAGTACTAAGACTTTAAAAAATTATTTTGACAAAATTGAACATGGAGAATTTCCCATTCAAGATATTTATCCATTGCCAGAAAGTGAAGCTATTGCTAAAATGTTATCCGTTGCCTTCTATTTTGCCTTTGTGGATTTAGCAAAATTTAAAGCACGATTTGGCGTTGATTTTGAAGAATACTTCAAAGAAGAGATCGCATTTTTAAAAGAACGTGGTCTTATCGAAATGCAAGATGGTAAAATGGTCGTAACAGAAGATGGTGTCGAACAAGTAGGTGGAGTAATCCCAATGTTTTACTCTAACGAATCTCGTGAGGAATTAATGAAGATTAAAAAATTATTTTAAAGCGTAAATTACATGCATATAGCACGTATCTTTCGCAAGAAAAAAATCTTTCCAACCAATATCTAATGCTATAATTAAGTTGGATGTGAAAAAAATATGGGACTAGAATATATCATTGTCTTATCAGGCATAAGTGGTTTAATATTGACAAAAAATATCGTAAAACTTAAAAGCCACAGTGCTAATCTTGAAAATCTTTCTAAGTTTGATGGATATTTGATCAATAATAAACCTTTTGTTGATCCAAAAACAGTTGAGGAGAGAAAAGAAAAAGTAGATTTCGCGAGATTAGATAAAATAAAAAAAGAATTGACAAGACTTGAAGAATTTATACCTACGGAATATCGCAAAACTCTTTATAGAAATCTCGAAACATTGAAAATAGAAGATATGAATACCTTTCTCTCTCTATTTGCCTATGGTTGTTATTTTCCTCCGGCAAATACTATTTCTATAAAGGAGGAGATAGTTTTAAGACACGAATTATTTCATTTGGCCTCTATTTATTGGGATGAAGAAAAAAAAGAGGCTTATGGCGGATTTAGACAGACCAACGGAAAAGTCACAATCGGTATTGGTCTTGATGAAGGATACACAGATGTCCTATCTGAAAGAGCTTTTATAGTAGTACCTCCTTCCCCATATGAAAGAGAAAAGCATATAGCTAAATTATTTGAATTATTCTTTGATGATCCCAAGGAGATGCAGGGATACTATTATAATCACAATTTACCAGGATTTATTCACCATATGGAACAATTTGCTCCAAGAGAAGATATCATAAATACTATCCTAAAAATAGACGCTATTTATGAATTCAATCGCGTCATTGGCAATTCCATATCATCACTTAACTTTATTAATGTCGAACTATCTTTATATGAATGGTTTTTAAAATCTAATCCATCAATAATCAAACAGGCACAATTTGAAAGATTACTCAATGAGAATCTTATTGTTTCAGCCCGCTCGAAAATCATAAAAAGAAAATATAATAATTCCTTTGAAGAGGAACAAAATAATCAAAGAAAAATAGGATAATAATTATCTTAATAAATGTGTCAAATACCTATCTAATAAATAGACAAACTAAAAGCAAAACGTTATACTTAAGATATGAAAGGATTTATTTTATTATGAGAGAAGCAACACCAGAATTAGAAAGAATATTAGATTTTTGTAAGCAAATTTTAAATGCTGAAACAAATGAAGAAATAGAGGTTATAAAGGAAGATATTGCTACGATGCTTCATGAAGAAGGCTATGGAGAAGAACCAGTCGAATACTTTATGGCAAAATTAGATGAAGTTTTAGAACTTATTGAAAACGAGGAATTGGTATTTAATGAAAATGGACAATTAGTTCCTGGACCAAATGCCGAGCAAGAAACGATAGAAGCTGGCTCATTAGAACCTATTCCCGAAAACAATGTTCAAAATAATCAAACTTTAGGAATCGCGGCTATGGGACTTTCTTTATCCCTTCTAGTCGGATGTATGGCTGTAAGAAGAAAAATAAACAATAGCAAACAACACAAAAATCTATAATAAAAAATTCATTACTTTTAAAGTAATGAATTTTTTATTTTTTTCTTCCCTTTTTTGGCAAATCAAAAGTTATTATAATATCTCTAGGATCCTTAACAACTGTCGTATCACAATAGGGAATTGATTTATTTAAAGAGCCTTCAATTCCCTTGTATAGAACTACTTGGCTTTTGGCACTAGCAATAAAGTATGGATCATTCGTCCTCTTGCGAATAAATTCATCATGCAATTTAGCATCGATATTCATTTTTACTAAAGTAATTGGATCTCTATATTCTCCAACAAGTCTGATAAGCGAAATAAAGGCCAGTAAGCGTTTAATTTCAATATTAAAACATACTCTTAGTCGCCTTATCTGGTGTATTTCTAATATAATCTTGGAATCTCTCAAAACTCGCAATATCTTCCTCATTAAAACTAGATAGGAATTTTCTATCACTAGCGAAGTTATCTTCTTCGTAAAAATCTCTTGGATTTTCTCTTCTACAAGAAAGGCAATATTCTAATCGCGTAAAGGCATCACTCGTAATATTATCCATCTCCGGAATAAAAGCATAGATATCTTGAGGTTTATGAGCTAACATAGCTTTTACCGATAAAACAGAATGTTCCTGAATTCGCGCATTGATTTGCTCTAACTCCAAATTATCTTCACCAAAAACTTTTTCTCCACATTCTATAAATTCCTGTAAGGCTTTATTATATTCATCTTTCTGTGGATTATCTAAGTCGTTTTCTCTTTCATATAGAGGGATCCTATTATATAAATTTTCCAATTGTCTATTAAGTGAATATAAATCATTCATACTGCATAACCTCCTTATACCCAAATTATATCATACATAAATTTCAATTAAAATAGAAAAGAATGTAGAAAAATGCTAGGAAGAATTTATTACTTTAAAAAAAATCGGTTAGCAAATTGTCAAGTTTTACCTATATTTGGATTATACCAATTTATTATTTTCTTTTTCTCCACAATATGAATCTACAATATTTTGTAGTGGCTTACTATATTCAGTCTTCTCCACAAGAGATTCGCTTACTGATAGCAAATAGGAAGCAGCTTCTATAGTATTTTCCTTTTTCATCTGAATTGCAATTTGATAAAGTGGATCCGAACTTAAAGAATTATCACATGGAGAATTATCAAAGGCAATATCTTCCATTATTTCCATATATTGTTCTACAAGTTCGCCATTAATTTTTTTCGGCAACAGCATAATGGCCTTAATTATATTTTTAATTTTTAACTGCTCTGCTATCATTTGCAATGCTTCTAGATTATCCAATTATATCAACTCCTAATAAACATACTAAATATACAAAATATTAATACACTTAGTATACTATATTTTGTTTTTTACCACAATTGTTCACAAAATGAAATTTATAATTTCAAATGCCTATAGTACTCCTTGGCCTCTTCTAGTATTTTATCTGTGTCCTTTAGAAGTTTATTATCATCATATGCATACTCTAGTATTTGTTCATGTGTATAATTTTCTAACATATATTTTGCAAGGGTATAACAATATTTATATTTAGATTTATGTAGCAATTCTTCTAATGTACATCCATCTAAAGTTTCTTCATATCTCGGACTACCAAGATTTGTTGCTAATCCTTCGGCAAACCATGTTCCATGCGAATTACCCTTGTATGCAATATGACATATATGAACTAATTCATGCTTAATTCCCATAATAAATTCAACCAATGTATCATTTGGTCTTACTTTAATCCTTTCTTTAAATGAAAGCATATGAATTTTATTACCTTCGGCACGACCAACTGTTTTACCATCATAGCTTCTCTTTTTTCTTTCTTCATAATAAATCTTAAAATCATCTAAAGAATCATAAAATTTTATCACGACAATATCCTCTAATTTGTCGATAGAAAAGAAATCTAGATAGGAATGTATTACTGAATTAAGCTCATTAATAACTTGGGAAATATATTCCTTATCACATTCATTATAAAAAATTTTAAATATATCATTTTCGTAAACCATATTCTTTATTACCTCACTAATTAAAAAAGCATTGTAATCTCTCTAATCACAATGCCTTTCTCTATATATTTTCGCCAGAGATCTGACGTTTTTTTAAAAGTGGCACGATTATAAGAGGGGTTCAAAACTTTTTACGGTCCTTTCTTTCCACGATTTTAGGTGTAAAAAATTCCCTCTAAAAATCTCCAATAATTATCTCATTGAGATATATTAATTATATCAATTTTCACAATTATTGTAAAGATAGTTAAAGCCATTTAACACATATAAAGGGAATTTTAACATACTAACTCTAAAAATAATGTGTTGTCTGGTTCGACAGCCCTATTACTTTTAATCTTTATAATTCTAAACATATCAGAACCATAGTATTGTTCCTTATCTTTAAGTTCATCTATAACTCTAATATTAAACACTTGACTTAGACTCTCGATATATTCATCTGCTTTTTTTCGACTATTCATTTCACATATATTGTATTTTTTGTCTTCTGTATCAATAGCCACATCATTTAATACTGAACTTGCTCCATCTCGTAGTATTTCCTTAATCTTATAAGGTCTTATAGATAAATCGGGTATCTCGAGTTCAGTTATTTTGTTTTTAGTTTGTTTTTTAACTCGTACTTGTATAGTATCTATGTACTCGTGAATGAAATTACACTTAATTTCATAAGGAGCCATATCCCACAATTTAGATAGATAACCATTATCGTTCATAAACTTTCGTTCAATAGCAAAGGCATCTAAAGTAAACCTCACTTTATTTTCTTTCTTGCTATTATTCATTATTTCAGCGAGCCTGTCATCTACCATAACATAGTCTTTTTCTAAAGCAACATATAATTCTAAAAGGGTAGTCAACTTCTGTACTAGAACCTTTTCTATTAATTCTTCATTTATGTATGTATTACACTCTTTACATTTATAGTAAAGGTATTCTTTTCCGTTAGGTTTTCTAGTACCAGCACAAGCCATTACACAGCCACACTTAGGACATACAATTTTTTGAAGAAATAGATACTGCTTACTACGATAGTAGTTTCTAGCATTTCTTCTAATACACTCTTGGCACTCATCAAATACTTCTTTAGTAATAATAGGGGGAATAAAACCACTTATCTCAACACTTTCAGCCTCTTTAACTTGCTTTCTATGTTCCCATACTCCATAATATATTTTATTATTTAATATAGTTCCTATTGTACTATCTCCCCACCTTTTTTGTACTTGATATACCTCTCCAGTTTTCTTATCTCTACGATTAAAAGTCATATAACCGTATTTATCTTTCATTATTTTTGCTATTTGAAAATATGTTTTACCTTTTAAACATAAATCAAATATTTCTTTTACGATAAGAGAGGTTTCCTCATCAATAAGAAACAATTTACTTTCAGGATCCTTTCTATATCCTAAAGGAATTGGTCCACCATAATGTCCTTTATTAACTGCTCCTTTAACTCCTATTAAAGTTCTTTCTCTTATCATTTCCCTTTCAAATTGAGCGAATACTCCTAAGATATACAATACCATTCTACCAGTAGAGGAAGTAGTATCAAATCTTTCCATTACAAACTCGAAACCACAATTATACTTGTCTAATGTTTTTGTAAAAGAAACGAAATCGAATAAATCTCTAGTAATTCTATCCAGTTTTAAAGCAATAATCTTATTAAATTTTTTTGCTTTCATATCAGACATCATTTTATTAAACTGTTTTCGCTTAGTTGTTTCTTTACCACTAAAACCCTCATCAGAATATACTTTATATACTTTATAACCATAAGTATCACAATAACTTCTTATTATTTTCTCTTGTTCTTCTAAACTATGTCCCTCTCTTGCTTGGTCATCAGTAGAAACTCTTTTATATATAGCAACTACTATATCATTATTATACATATTGCTACCATACATCACAATTTATCAACTCCTTTCAAATTCCTTTTTATCAAAAAAGGTAAATAATGATGTCTGTGTATTTCCTAAGAACGAAAACATGTCAAAAGTGTCTACACTATCATAGCCACAGTCATAAGTAAGTAATAAATCTAGAAATTTCAGTATATCAGTTAAATCTCTACCAATACGACTATATGAAGTAACTAGAACTTTTTTAACAATACCCTGCTTGATATCATCTTGAAGCTCCTTAAATTTAGGTCTAGCCATGTCATTAGCACTATAATTAAAATCTACATATAGTTTTTGTACTTTATAACCTTTCAATTGACAATACTTTCTTAATCTTATTTCTTGAACTTTTAACTGTTCCTCATCATCACTAGCAGTTCTTAGATAAAGAGATACATCTTCTAATTCCTTAGTATTATCTATATTATCCATAAATTATTTTCCTTTCCTTTCTTCACGAAGTAACTTATAAAAAGTTGTTTCTTTAAGTCCTAACTCTGTGTATGCTCTTACTCCAGTCATTTCTCCATTTTTCCATTTAGAAATGACTTCATTCCAGTTACTAGGTTTTTCTATTCGTTTTCTTCCGAACTTAGTACCTTTTGACTTAGCAATTTCTATACCTTCTTTTTGTCGTTGTTTAATATATTTACGTTCAGTTTCACTTACAAATCCTAAAATTTGTAACACCAAATCATTGATAAAATGCTTTAGCAAATCATCATTTTGTCGAGTATCAAGCAAAGGAAGGTCTAAAATAACAAGATTTGCTCCAATTCGTTTTGTAATATCTGCATATTCTTCTATTATATCTTTGTATGACCTTGAGAACCTGTCCAAAGATTTAATTATAACAGTATCCCCACATCTTAAAGCATTCTTTAAAATTTGATATTGAGGTCTATTTGTATCTTTTCCACTCTGTTTATCTATAAAAATGTATCTTTCTTCAACACCATTTTCTAATAATGCCTTTACTTGTCTTTCCTCGTTTTGTTCTTTGCTACTTACTCTTACATAACCATAAGTTCTATTATCCATAGAAATATCTCCTTTCGGAAATACTGTCCTATAAACTCGTTGAAATGTCTACAGTTAGTTTACAACCATTTAAAAATTTAATTAGAGTATATTACAACGACTAAAAACATATCATTTCTTAGTCGTTGTAATTCTATGATTTTTCAACGGCGTTTCTTTTTCGTG
>CAJTKV010000037.1 GCA_910577075.1 uncultured Bacilli bacterium | reverse complement strand
CATATCCCGGAGGAGCTCCTAAAAGTCGCGAGATATTGAAGGCTTCCATATATTCTGAACAGTCAATGCGAATCATATGTCTTTCATCATCAAATAACTCTTGTGCTAAGCTTTTAGCTATTTCTGTTTTACCTACTCCCGTAGGACCCATAAAGATAAATGAACCAATTGGTCGATTAGGATCTTTTATTCCACTTCTTGCACGAATAATAGCATCACTCACTAATTCAATCGCCTCATCTTGTCCCTTAACGCGTTCATGAAGTTTAGAATTCAAATTTAATAACTTCTCCTTCTCTCCACCTACTAACTTTTTTACAGGAATATTTGTCCAACGACTGATTATTTCAGCAATATTATCCTCTCCAACAGTATCGGACAATATCTGCGATTGCATGCTTAATTTTAATTGACTTAATTCCATCTCCAATTTTGGAATTTCACTGTGTTTTAAACGCGCTGCTTTTTCTAAGTCATAATTATCTTCTGCTTGTGTAAGTTCAAATTTTAAGGCTTCGATTTTTTCCTTTTTAGCATTAATTAAATCCTTTAGTTGCTTTTCTTCTTCCCACGTTTTACGCAAAGTATCCTCTTTTTCCTTTAAAGCACTCATTTCCGATTTTATCTCATTAACACGTGCTTTGCTTACCTCATCTTTTTCACGTCTTATTGCTTCAAGTTCTATCTCCAAAGTCATAATATTGCGCGTTAATGTATCGAGTTCAGTAGGAACAGAATTCATCTGCATCTTTATAGTTGCGCAAGCTTCATCGACTAAATCTATTGCCTTATCTGGCAAAAAGCGATCGGTTATATAGCGGTCTGATAAATTGACAGCTGACACCAATGCACTATCCTTGATAGTAACACCATGAAATATTTCAAATCTCTCCTTTAAACCACGAAGAATTGTCAAAGTATCGATTACTGTGGGTTCAGATACTATAATTTTTTGTAATCTTCTCTCTAAAGCGCCATCCTTTTCAATAAATTCACGGTATTCATTCAAAGTCGTAGCGCCAATTAGACGAATTTCTCCACGAGCAAGCATTGGCTTTAACATATTGCCAACATTCATCGCACTACTACTTCCCGCACCAACTATCATATGTATTTCATCAATAAACATGATAATATCGCCATTAGATTCTTCTATTTCTTTTAAGACTGCCTTAAATCTCTCCTCAAATTCTCCCTGATATTTAGCTCCAGCGACTAAAGCTGACAAATCTAATTCCCACACTCTTTTATTCTTTAAAGTATCGGGAATATCTCCACGAGCAATTCTTTGAGCTAACCCCTCAACAATGGCCGTTTTACCAACTCCCGGTTCGCCAATCAAAACGGGATTATTCTTAGTTTTGCGTGATAAAATTCTTATTAAATTTCTTATCTCTTCATCACGACCAATAACCGGATCTATTTTATTTTCTTTAGTTAATAACGTAATATCTCTTCCAAAACGCTCTAAAACATTTTCTTTTTCCTCATTATTTCCATACATATTAATAACACCCCTTAAAAGAAAACTAGTGTTAATCCACTAGTCCTTATTAATCAATATTTATAATTTTCTTAGATTCCTTTTCTTTACTTTCTTTTGGAACAGAAACTAAAAGCATTCCATCTTTAAATTCAGCTTTAACTTTTTCTTCGTCGATATCGCCAACATAAAATTGACGCATTTCTTTAGCATAAACTCTCTCACGACGGATATATTTTTTATCCTCATCATCAGATTTGCTTTGCTTTTCTGCAGAAATAGTTAAATAGCCATTAGATAATTCCATTTTAATATCTTCTTTTTTAAATCCAGGTGTATCCATTTCAATATGGTATTCACTCTCTGTCTCATAAATATCACATTTCATCATACTATTTTGTTTTTTTGGACTATCTAGATCATCAAAGAAGTTATCAAAAAATATTCTACTAGGTAACATATTGTCACTTCCTTTCTGACAATTTAATATTATCACTTATTTTAGCACTTGTCAATATAGAGTGCTAATTTATTTTTATTTTAGACATTTTTTTAAATTATATAACAAAAAAGAACTAATTATCTTAGTTCTTACATAGTCATATTATTATCTTGATTCATAGCCTTTTGTTCTGCTTGAAGTTTCATAAGCTCAATATATCTTTGAACATTTGGATCTTGCTCAAGAAGATATATCTCATCATCAATGCTCATCTCAGATTGTACTCTTTCAACGATATGAATATCTTCTCTTAAATTTTCTTCTCCTGCTTTTATATTGACTTTCTCAATCATCTCTTCCTGATCGAGTTCTTGCATCAACTCATCGGCTGCATCTGTCCCTATATCTTGTTTCACATTCGCATTTTTTATACTTCTTTCGTGTTCTATACAGGCATTTGCTATATTTTCATATAATTTTGGGCAAACCGATTTTACGACCTTTTTGATGATATCTCCATTGGTAATGAGTTTTTCACCCATCTCTATCTCACAGACAAATTTATCATTTTCATCATATCCTAATCGACAAACCTTCCCTGGTGCTGAAATAGTTAAATATAGATAATCTCCTGAACAAATAAGAGTATCATTTTTAACATGATAGTCAATCATCGGCCCTTTAATTTCATTATCAGTAACAAAGTAAGCACTTGTATTAAAGCCAACGCGAGGATTATCTTCAAAATAGGCATATCCGCTATTATATTGAATTTTATGGACGCCACCTTGAATATCAATGGCATAAACTCCATCTTCTCTTTCTTCTAAGGCATAGCCAATAGCTGATACCTTATCGATGAATTCTTCTTGAGTATCTGGATTAATATGGACAATTCCATAATCATCCTTATATAACTCGTTTTTTTCACGTTTAGCCTCTTCAATTTTTTGCTGTAAAGATTCAAAGATTACCTCATGAGATAAGCTATTATAATATTCAGGAAAACTCTTAGCTATCTCATCTAAAACTACTCCCATTTTTATCAAATCAGTCTGTTCAACACCACCATAAAACACTTGATATTCTAAGAATCCCATTTTTAATCCTATTCTTTTTGGATTCTGCTTAGTTCCTAAATAACAACTATCTACATTTTCAGTTATGACATTATCTCCAATTGTTATCACCATGCTATTAGAATTCAAATCATCTGTTTGGCTTTCTATTTCAATGCTATGATCTTCGGAAAAATAGCAACCTCTTTCTCCTTTATAAAGGGTCATGGCTTTCTCACTATTAGGAGCTTTTATCGTTATTCCATCAAAAGTATCTTCAATAATAATCCCATACTTTTTTAAAGATGGTGCAATAAATTGCATCTCGTTAGCCGAAACCATTGTCTTATTTTGAAATCTATCATTCATTTCGTTTTCTCTATTAATATATTGTTCTTCTACCTTGTCATTTTCTTTAGAGCCAATACTTTGTTGATTGCTTATAGCCTCCAAGATATGTCCGCGATAACGCTTTAAATAAGAATTTAAGTAAGCTTGATATTCTCTTACTAAATTTTCACAATAATTATTTAATAAACGTCTAATGTCGGCACTAACATCATCCATAGTTTCTTCAATAGCTGGTGAATATAAGAAGCAACTTGATACATAGTTTTTCATCTGTTTAGAAGTTTCGTTGTTAAGTTCAGTATAAATCGATGCATTTTCTTTTCTAAAAACCTCATTTGTCAATGTTATAAAGGCAGACTCCAAATCTTCACCATTCTTACGAGATGCTAATCTTATTACCGAATCAGTTAACTGTCTTATTGAATTTCTAGTTTTTTCGATATGTTCACTCTGCAAACTCCTTAATTTATCTAAGTAATCACTCATTTTTTCTTCAATTTTGCCATCAGAGATGTTATCTGCTAGATAAGCTCTTTGCCTCCTAGTATTATCTCTAATTGAATCAATTACTTTATAAGTTATTCCATTTTTCGAGTTTTTAATAGTATGATATACCGAATCCATTAAATCATTTTCAAAACGATTTAATGCACTATCCATTTCTGATGAAAAAATTATATCTGCCATATAATCACCTACTATATTTAATTATACTAGATTTTCTCGAGAATTAAAAGATTTATTAGCGATTTAGTAAAAAAGAGCCCCAAATTAGCTCTTACATATATAAAAATATTTGATTTTTTAAATAAATTAATTTAGCATTACCTTTACGGTTCCTCCACTTTTTACATATTCCCCACTTTCTGGCGACTGATGAATAATTTTTTCGCCTGTACCTGAATACTCCACTTTAAAGTTCGGATAAAGCATTTTTTTAGCTTCTTTTAATGTCTTCCCCGTAACATCTGGAACTTCATAATATTTAACATCCCATAATTCATAAGCTCTCTCTAAATCGCCTTTGCCTTTCTCAATTCCCAAAATATCTATACAACTCGTTAAGACATTTTTAGCAACGGGAGCAGCAACAGTACCCCCATATTGCACAACTCCCTTAGGATTATCAATGGCAACATAGACGATAACTTCTGGGTTATCTGCCGGCATAAAGCCAATAAAAGATAGAATATAATTGTTTTCCATATATACGCCATTATTAACTTTTTGAGCAGTACCCGTCTTTCCTCCTACGCGATAATTGTTTATATAAGCATTTCTTCCCGTCCCTTGCGAGACAACACTTTCTAAGGTATACCGCACTAATTTACTAGTTTCCTCACTTATTACTTGGCGCTTTAGAATTGGTTCATTAACCTGAATTACCTGCTTTGTATCCCCTGATGCTATTGATTTTAATAAATATGGCTGATAAAGCTTACCTCCATTAACCGCCGCCGAGACACCCATTACCTGTTGAATAGGCGTAACTGAAACTCCTTGACCAAAGGCCGTTGTTGCCGTCTCTACCGGTCCCATTTTATCAACTTGGAATAGAATTCCATCTTCTTCTCCCGATAGATCTATTCCTGTCTTTTCACCAAAGCCAAATTTTTTAACATAATTCATAAGTCGCTCTTTACCTAGTTTTTGACCCATTACAACGAATCCTGGATTACAAGAATTTTGAACAACTTGTAAATAACTCTGCGAACCATGCCCTCCCGCTTTCCAACATTTAATTCTAGATCCATCCACTTTTATCGCTCCCGAATCAAAAAAGCGGTCTTCAAATAAATTAATTGTCTTTTCTTCAATCGATGAAGCAAGAGTTATTACTTTGAAAGTACATACCATTCCGATATGTACTTTTTAATGATATAAAATTGATAACTTTTTTTTCTAAACTTTTTATACTGATGTAAATATCCCAATATAAAGCTAAATTGTCTATATCCCCATTATATTTTTCAAATACTGCTTTTTACATATATCTTGATTTACTTTATCATAAAAAAACATTACTGTATCATCTATATTTGAAAAACTATTATCCATCTCTGTTATATTTTGAATACGATACAGAAGATTACGAATTCCTTCTTTTGTTTGTAGCAAGCTTTCAATATATTCAAGTGTTGCTGACTCTCTTTCTTTTTCAAGTGCAAGAAAGCTCATTTTTTCATATTCATTTTCCATATACTTGTTTATTTGAGTAATAAAATTTTTTTCGACTTCACCCGGATTTTCAAACATACTACTATCTCTATTTTTCTCTTCATTTTCATAAAGAGTCTTCATTTTTTTTATAACACCGTATACTTCTTTAGATAGAGTTTCATTTTCTGATACAGTTGCCTCCCTTTTCTTTAATATTATTATACCCTAAAAAAGATATTTTTCCAACGTTGCGAGATTAAAAACTTATTTTTAAACAACAAAAAAAATTTACTATAATGTTTCCACATAAACATCATAAGTAAATTTATTCGGTTTATTATCTGCTCTTTTTACTTCTACTGTATCACATTTTTGATTTTCCATATATAGTATTTCGTTTTCTAGAGATCCATTAATATGTTTTGCTCCTTTTGTATGTGATCTTTCTGTTCCAAAAAGATTTAAGTAGATATCAAGTTTTATGTTGTATCTATCGTCGTCAACCTTAGATACTATTATTTCATCAACAAATTTTCTAATGAATTCTTCTATAGAACCACCATTTATCTCTTCTTGAATTGATTTTGACATCTTATCAATGTTATCATTACTTTGTTTTAGTATCTCGACCTGTTTTAAAATATCTTCTTTTCTTTTATTAAGCTTTTCTATATCTTTTTCAAAAGCATCAAACTGGCTTTTTAAAGCATCTCTCGAGATTTCGCCATTAAATACCATATCAAAGGCTAAAGCTTTCTTTTCTTCTATTATTTTAATATCCTTTTCTATAATATCCAAGTCTCTATCATATTGATTAGTTTTATCGATATTGCTATATAAATCTAACATACTTTCTACGATTGCTGGCTTATTAGGTAAAATATTATTCATTATCTTTTGCAATATGTTATAGAGATCAATTTCAGCAATAATAGGCGATAAGCATGCCTCGACACGATACTGCAAATACATACCACAACTCCAAGTAGGTCTATTTTTTCTTCTATTTCCATGTGATCTTTGAAAATTAGTATTACAATCTTTACAATAAATCTTTGAACTAAAAGGATATTTTAACCCTCCAGACCAAAAGTTATTGTTTTTATAGCTTTCCGTTCTTGTTTTTAACACTTCGTTAGCTTTATCCCACAGTTCTTCTGAAACTATAGCAGGAATAATTTCTTCTTCAGTTTTGTAAATTGTCTGTTCTTCAATAGGAACATTTTTTCTTCTTTTTGTTCTATAGTCCATTATTTCGTGAACGTGGCTTCTGTAAAAGCCCTTGTATTTCGGGTTCATAATCATACGCTTAAGGCTGTCTTTATCATACATTCTTCCTTTTTTATTCAGATATCCAAGCGTAGACAGTTTCTTTGATAGCTTGTGAAACCCATATTCTCCTGACGCATAAAGTTCGAATAAAATTCTTATAAACTTTGCTTCTTCTTCTACAATTACTAACTTACATTTATCTTTTTTATATCCAGTAATATTACTTGATCCAAGGACATGACCTTTTTCCATGGCTCTTTTATGTCCGAATTTCACTCTTGAAGAAAGCTTTTTAGACTCTTCTTGTGCTACACTAAATAGAGTATTTAAAGTCATTTCTGAATTAGGATCAAACGTGTTTAGTGCCTGATTTTCAAAAAACAAACCCACTCCATAATCACGAAGTTCTCTAATAGTATGAATACTATCTTCTAAATCACGAGCAAATCTCGATACTTCTTTTGTAACAATTAAATCAAACTTATTTAATTTTGCATCTCGTATCATACGCTTGAAATCATCACGTTTATTTATTACAACACCAGTTATTCCCTCATCATAATATCCCTCGACAAACTTCCAATTTGTGTTTGCTTTTATATAATCTCTGTAGTAGTCAAGCTGATTTTCTAAAGAATTTAGTTGAACATCACTATCCGTTGATACACGACAGTAAAAAGTAACTCGAAGAGGAAGATTGCGAATATTTTCCCCTCGAATTATCGCTGCAACTATCTCATCATAGGACATATCTTCCTCCTTTTGCTACTTCCAGTTGTACTTATTAAGCTGTTTGTAATACCTTTAACATTCTTAGCAACTTCTCATTTGCTTTAGAAAAAGTACTCTCATCAATAATATTCTTCTTATAAAGGTTGTTATTGATTATTAGCTGCATCTGTACTTCTGTGATTTTGTTAATATTCATTTTTTGTTTATCCTCCTGATTAAATATATTTTCATTTTTTAATTTTTATAACTGCTAAAAAAGCAGAATTTTTTTTATTAATGTGGGAAAAAAGTTTCCTTTTTTCCCTTTTTCTTATTTTCTTTTATCAAAAATCGAACTGATCCACGGTGTTGTTTATTCCTGTTTCCTCATCATTAGCAGTGTCTGGATCATCGATAAACAGATCATTATTATTGCAGTCATATTCTTTTTTAGCTCTTAGTGATAGAGTAATATATTTAAAATAATCATATCCGCCATTAGTATGAATTATTTCTCCCTTACCCATATCAGTTAGCATTTTCTTCATTTCTTTTTTAGTTTGTGCATAACCACCATTATTGGCTTTACACCACTCTTTATAAGTTTGATAAATGATTTTCACTGTGCATTTATCTTTAATTGGCTCATTTTCAGGTCT
This sequence comes from uncultured Bacilli bacterium, assembly GCA_910577075.1. Lineage (GTDB taxonomy): Bacteria > Bacillota_I > Bacilli_A > RF39 > UBA660 > CAG-582. The sequence continues at coordinate 9,077 of CAJTKV010000037.1, read as the reverse complement.
ATCAACAAGACATTCTTCATAAAAACTTAAGAACGAATCGTTTTCAACTCTGTATAATTGATTTCTTTGTTTACATATTTCTGGGATATCATATTGATATCCATTGTTAATAACTTCCATAAGCCCTCCAATCGCTAGCGAAACAATATATTCCTTTTCTTCGAGTAAATGTTCTAAAAGTTGCTTATCTCTTTTTTCTTCGGGAATAACATTATCACACTCTATAATAACCATTCTATCGTAAACATGATCGCCTTTATCTCCACCGAAGACAGGCATTCTATTACCAAGCATCCAAATGACACCATTATATCTAAAATCGATTAGCCCCTCATTCTTATAAGAGTCAGTGATATAGTCGCCACCTGTTATTTGCTTAAATTTTTCTAAACTGTTAATTTTCATACCGCTCATATCGTTAGATCCTGCTAGTCGCTTATTTAATAGTTCTATAGCATGAAAAGGCCTTTCTAAATCTTTTAAATCTACGCTCGTACAGTTTTCAACACCTATTAATCTTGTAAGCAATAGTTTTACTTGCGATTTTCCACTATTACCAGGTCCGATACAGAAAAACGCTTGCTTCATTCTATATCCACGAACATTGCTTAACGCTACTCCCATACCTTGCAATATTAATCTTTTAATTTCTACATTACCTTTGGTAAAGTCGTTAAGAAAATTATCAAAATATCTTTTTTCAGGTACAGGACAATTTTCAACATAATTGCATGGAATTTGCGTTGTAATTAGATATTTAGACGAGTGAGGTAGTAATTTACCAGTTCTAATATCTAAAATCCCATTTTTAAAATTAATGATATTTTCATTTGCGTTCATATCTTCCATTAACCTGTGATGATTTATTTCTGTCATAAGAAGATTTAATACTTCTTTTAATGCGGTCATTTTATGTAAAGATAACGGTTCAATAAATTGTTTTATTAAATACAATATCTCTTCATCATCAAGCATCTTATACCTGTTGTCGCAATAGAAATACTTGATTATACCGCTTTTAGACCTATTTTTAGCAAAAATATAAGGAATATTATCACTAATAAATTTTGCTAAAGCAGGACATGATAGTTTCCACTTAGGCTCGTCGCTATCGTCGTCAGCAGAGTTATATATCCAATCTATATCTTCTATTGACGGTACGGGATACCCTAGCTTTCTTATATTTTCTGTAATTTGGCTTTTGATTTTCTTTTCTTCATTACTAGCAGAACTATCCGTATGCTTCTTGCTTGGCTTTTCGTTTATTCCTAGTAATTCACTTTTAAAATATCTAATTGCATCTTTTAGTTCCATGTTTTTTGTTAGCATTAAATAATCTATAATTGATCCCCCAACTCTGCCATTTTGTCCGAAGCAAAAAAATGTATTCGTATTAGAATAGAATCTAAAACAATCATTATGACCGCAGATAGGACATTTTTTAAAATAGATTGTATTTCCCGATACATGATCTACCTCGTATTCTTTTGAAATGTATCCTAAAAAGTCAAATTCGTGTACCATTTGCATTAATTCGTCGTTTTTGTTATAATTATTAGGAGATGACGGCTTATAGATCCTTATAACATCATCTAAAGTAATCGTGGCGTTCGCATTAACTACGGTTACTTTTTTTGTTTGTCCGTCAGTTCCAAAAAATATTCTTGATAAATTTTTGCAAGCTTGATCTCCACCTATAAAATCTATTAATGCCTCTACTATAAACTTAACTTTATTTTTATCCGTAAGTGGAGCAGGAAGTAAAAACAACAATCTAAACTTCGGCAATTCACTAGTGCTACTAAAAGTATGATAGTACCCCATAGTATGAATATTCACTTTTTCTAATAAATTAACTGCTTCTTCTGGTGTTATGATTTTGTCATTATCATTATCAACATCTATACATATAAGTTGTTGTTGTCGCCAATCTTCATTTTTCATACCACCAATTGTAACAGCAGGACAAAAAGTATATCCCTTTTCTATATAACTACATAATTGTTCTATAGTTACTTCTTTTAGTGCTGATTGCTGTCCTAATCTATTTTGAATTTTGCCTATTTCAGCACCCGTTGGCTTTTCTTTATATGACATTTCATCAATCATTAACTTTAACATCATAAAAGCCCTCGCTATTTCTAACTTTAATAATAAGGCTCATGCTATCGTCTAGTTTACTAGTATCAATAGCACTTAATAATTTAAACATTAAATCTGCTTCTTTTCCAACATATATTGATCCTATTCGAACACAAAGATTATCTTCATCACTATAAAGTATTCTTAGCTGGTTATTGTATTCTTTTATTTCAGGATCGTACATTACTTCAAATTTTCTCATAAGTTCTCCTTTACTATATTTTTCTGTTTAACCATTTTATAAAAAGTTGGCTTACTCAAGTTTAGTTCTTTCATCGCTGATACAGCAGTAATTTCGTTGTTTTTCCAACGAGTTGTAACCTCTTCGAAGTTTGCAGGAGTAGGGACTTTTGGACGTCCAAAAGGGTTACCTGTTTTAGTTCCATACTTTTTAGCTGTTTCAATTCCACTTCGTTGCATTTCGTGTATATGATCTAGTTCTTCTTCTGCACCATACCCAAATATTTCTAAAATAAGGTCATTAACAAACGAGCCAATTTTATCTTTATAAAGGGTCGTATCTAACAAAGGCATTGTAACAACTTTTATGTCTATACCTATATCTTGAGTAAGCTCCTTCCACTCATCTCTAATCATTTTGCGGTTGCGTCCTAAACGACTGATTGCATGAATATACAAAAGGTCTCCTTTGCGCAAGCATTGTTTTAGTGCTTGGTATTGTGGACGTTCAAAGTTCTTTTTTCTAGCCTTATCGATAAAAATATTTCTTTCGTCTATCCCTAACGACAGTGCTTCGTCTACTTGGTAGGTTTCGTTTTGCCGTGGTGTACTTGACCTACTGTAGTAAAATATTTTGTTTTCCATATTTTTATGGGTCTCCTTTCTTATATAAAAAGCATCCCCTAAAAGTCTCAAAAAGTCCACATCAAAATTGAGACGGCTCATAAATAATTTTTGTAGGTTTAGAGACGCAAAATTTATGTCAAACCCTGACGTCTCTAATTCCATACTTTTAGATACTATCCAAAAATCCCGTAATCGTACACAATATTGGTAAGTGAATCGACGACTACCTCTAGCATCGAAGTTAATTCACGATGTGAATATTCGCTAACGTCAATGCTGTCTTCTTCTAGCATGTCTCTACCTAGTGGTAACAGATCGTACTTGTTTAGAATAGATACAAGCATTTCTATCAAAAAACTCATTTCGTCTTGTGTTAAATCTTCCGTTTCGGTCTCGGCTATTTTTTGTATCATATATTCAGGATAAGTACATTCCTCGTCATCGTCTTTTTGGTTCTCGTATGAATGAATCAAAGTGGCTATGTTTCTTATCTTGCATTCGATACACATATCTTCTTCACCAACTATTTCAGCTATTATATCAATTAATTCTCTTTCACTAATCATTAATATTTCCTCCTAAAACGTGATTTTTCCCTAAAATCTCTATGACTTCAAAATTTACATATTCCTTATCTGGTTGTCCTACAACCTTTTCAATTCTAGCTGTCGGTTGAACTCTTACCCAAGTCCCTTGAAATTGGTCTAAGACATCTATTATTGTAGTAAAACTACGACAATGTTCTTGCTTCAATTCAACACCAAATGAATTAGTTAGTTCTTTTAATTTTTTAATAGAAGCATCAACACAGTACTGGTTGTCATTAAAGAAAAACGATATGCTTTCTTTTTTATAAGTACTTTCATCAAAAAACACCTTAAGTTCAAGATCGATAACATCCATATTTTTTTCTGCTATTTTTCTATGTTTTGAACTTTGTACTTCTGCTATATTCGATTTGTTATAATCATAAGACAATGCTGCCCTTTGAAATGCGATTTCCAAGTCCGTTGGCTCTTCTGGAATATCGTTAGTATTGATATTATCGTTTTCATAAATAACACCAAAAGGATCATATGCCTCACTGCTGTTGTCATTTACTATACTTTGAGGTATAATATTATCGATAGTTTCTGCTGATGTACTATCGTTTTGACTTAGGTTAGTGGCATCTAACTCTAGGTCTTTTTCATTTTCTAATTTTTCTTGCATTTTACAAGCCTCTCTTTCTTTTATCTCTTTAATGTCACCAACATTTTCTAAAAATAGTTGATAGTTTAATTCTTCTACATTATTATTCATATTCAAACCTCCTCTATATAAAAGAATTTTAATGATCCAATTATAAATATTGCGGTTCACATAAGCATAGGTAGTCCTACTAGAAAGAATTTTTAACCAAATAACTATGTTAGAAAGGAGCGATTATTTATGATAACAACCATTATCTAGTAGAACTGCGTATGCCTATCTAAACTACAAATATTAATAATTAGATTTACTTGCCAACTGATTTTTACTACCAGTTGAGCTATCGATATTTTTTTAATTATCACTTCCTTTTCAAAGATCTGTGTCTGGTCGAAAGAAACATTTTAATGGGAGTAAATAGTTTCTTTCTCCCTGACAAAAAAAGTTTACCATATCACGAATTGACAAAGGCTGTTTTAAGCATTACAATTATAATTACAAGAAATTTTTTTATAGAAAGAAGTCAGTAAGATATGGTAAAAATTAAAAATGTTAAAAAATTTGAAAAATATAATATGAGAATAACAAAAAACGAAATTCTACTATTGTGTAATGAAAGTAATTCCCTAGAAAAAATAAAAGAATATAACGACCATGAGCTTGTTAAAGATGCTTATAATATAGGGAAAAATATAAACAAGGAAATTAACCAATATTGTGTTAAGGAAGCAGAGAAAATAAACGACAGTGTTATGAAATTTGATACTCTAGATCGTGATAAAAAGAACACAAGAATAATAGAACTACTAAAAAATGCGTGTGCTAATGATTTTAAAAATGAAATCATAGTTAATACTGGCTTATTAGATGAAGAAAATAAAAATAATGTTTCAAATGATTTTTACGACGATACAGATATCGATAAATATGTTGCTTTTTATAACATATTTAAGAATTGCTATAAACTATTTAAAGAGCATAAAGTTAATACAAAAGAATTAAATACTCCTGAAGAAATACAAGAAATGATTAGGCTCGTAAAATATGGAATATCAGATACAGATTTAAAATTTGGAGAAGCTCAAACTAAATTATCCATAAATTATAAAACACTGCTAAAAATACTAAAGAATAATATAGATTATGTCGATTATTCTCCACTATTAAATAGTGCCAGCTATATTCCGCTAAACATAAAGAATTTACTTGGAGGAGTGATTGAAAACAGATCCACAAGTAAGTCATCAGAAAATATATTTACCCAAGTTAAAAATTTTTGTGAAGTGTACGGTGTTCCTTATTGGAAAACTGAGATATATAGTAGGAGAGAGGTTGAAATTCCTATAAATAATTTCATTCTAATATGCTTGGCTATTTATATTTACAAGGAACTATGGAACAAAGTATTGTGTTATGATGATGCTTCTTTCGAATGGGACGATTATATTTGTTCTTTTTATGTCCTTGGAATAGATTTTGAATACGACGAGAAAGTGGAATCTATAATTAAAAAGACAATTAGGAGCATAGAAGATATTGATTTCTACATTTCTAATAATTGTAACGAATTACTTAATCATAAATTAAACTCATACAGGAAAAAAGTACTAGATAAATCATCTAATACTCTTACAAATGAAACTATCTACGATAGCACCATTGTCGCAGCATGGAATATCTTTTATTTATATTATTTTGGAAGTGATAAAAAACTTAAACCTATCAAATATAAAATATGTGATGAATGTCACAAAGAAATAAGAGGAAAATCACATACATTAAGAGATGGAAGTAAAAAAAGAATCTGTGATTGTTGCAATAAAAAAAGAAGAAATCTTCTTAATAGCGATAGAGTCAATAAATACAGGTCTCGAGTGAGTTAGTCGCCTTTTTTCACAATAGTAACTTTTTCGGCAAGTAAAACATTGTCACTTTGTATTCGTCCTTTAATACCAACAACATCGTCAATATTTAAAAATGCATCTATACTATCTGGCATCTTAAAAGGTCTAACTTCTAACAGGTCGTCTTCATATTCTCCAGAACAATTTTTATAAGGTCTTTTAACAGCTATAACTAGAGTAGTGCTATCCTTATCAATTTTTATATTATTTATTCTACCTACAATTACAAAACTATTTATCATAATTTCTCCTTGTCAGTTAACTTATCATTTTCACTTTTTATCTGTTCTTCAAATTCATTAATAGGATATATTTCTTCTTCAATTGGTCTAGCAAGTATTCGTTTTAAAATAATTAACTCATTCATTGGTCTTAGCCTATAACAGATTATTTTTTTCATAGCATTACGAGTTCTATTATAGTTTCTATAATAATAGCGGAACATAGTATCGATGTCGTCAATTCTTAAAATCTTACCCTTATAATGCTTGTAGTCTTTTAGTTCCTTGTTAGTATACCTTGTATCATAACGCCAAAGAAATATATTTAATTTTAAAAACACTATATAAAAATCTAAATGATCCTCTAGCAATTTGATTAAAAGATCCTTGTCTATAATGTTTTCGTTCTTATAAATTTCATCGTACTTGATATAATTGATATCATTGATTAAACTATTTTTCAGTTCTGTTACTAAACTTCTCATTTAATTCACGCCCCTAGAAATACTTTCTTATAAAAATTTGGATATTGCAACTACTAAAATAGAATTTCATATAAAAAGATAATCGTTATTGATTACCTTTATTCAAACACATATTTAAACTGTTCTTTCTTCTACTTGCCTGTTCTCGTTGCTTTCCATTTTTTTAGTAGACCAGCTGCTCCATTTTCCCCATTCGTATGTTGTATATTTCTCTCTATACCGATATTCAGTAACTGATATTATATCTCCTTTTTCTTCTCTTGGATCAGAATCAAACCAACAGTTTTCTTTTTTATAAGGACCATTGAATTTTTTATAATCATAGTAACCACCATAATAATAATTACAGCTTCCGCTTCCGTCTTTCTTTTTATATGCGTAATCACTTTCAATAGTTTCATAATATTCGCCAACACAATCAGTAGAATAAGGTGTAGCATTACCCTGTGGTGCAAGTTGTGTTGGAGTAGGACATACATAATGATAATATACGTAGATTGTTTTAGTCTGTTGCTTGTCAACATTTCTTGTTTCTACTTCAATACTATCGTTTTTTTCAATTTTCTGTTCTTGCCAATTGCTCCAGCTTCCATAACTAACAACCTGTTTTTTATCCCTATATCTGTACTCATATTTTGTACTATTATTTGCGTTATTGTTTGTACCGCCTGTATTATTATTTCCATTATTACTATTATTACTAGCATTACCTGTGTCATTTGTAACACTATTATTTGATTTTTCTTCGCTGTTCTTATTAACATTTTTACCCTCTTCAAATGTCAAAAATGTAGGATCTCCAGAATAAATGAAATTACCATTAGTTACCTCTAGTTTTTCGTAATTATCATCAAATTCTATTTCTATTGGTTTAGATGCTAACCTAAGATTTCCCATATTCATTGATTTACCACCTGAAGTTGCTGTTCGAATAATGATTGTATTATCATATATTCTTAGTTTTCTGTCTAGTATTTTTTCATAGCTACAAGAATTGTTAACATATTTCGTTGTATAACGCATTACACCTGATGGATTAATGCTATCATTAAAACTACTAAAATATGTTTCACATATACCATTTTCTGAAAATCTTATAGAAGCAGACCTACCGTTTTTGTCAGTATATAGGGTATGATAACCATATTGATACTTTTCTTTTTCCTTTGGCTTACTTTCGCTATTATTTATTTCTTCATCTTGTTTCTTTTGCCCGACATACTTATTATCTAAAGAATACTTAACAGTTTGCCCCAATTTTTCGAGATTACCTTCACTAATATCACTACCACACTTAAAATCAGAATGAGCGTCCTTATATTCAGGAAAGCAAGTATGATAATGCACTAAATTATTCTTATCTTGAAATCTAAAATACATTTCCAGTTTCATAGTAATTTTATAGGTTGAACTATACTGTTCTTCTTCAATTATTATTGTATCATTTTCAATTCTATAATTACAATAATTAGTTTCAATACTACGATTACATGTTCCATTTTTATTAAACTCTATCCACAAATCACCTGAAGAAGAAACATATTTTTTATTATAAACTATTTTTTCTTTTCCAACATTACTCACACTATACAATACTCCAGTAATTGCACCACCAACTACAACTATGCCAACTATAATTGATACAAGTACATGAGATTTAACCCAAGTTACTATTCGCGTTAACCAACTCATTTAAAATCACTCCTAACTATCAAATTGTGAAGTTAATAGATTTAATTTACTTTTTGGGTATTGTATTATATTTTCAGGGTTTCCATATGACATAGCACAAGAAACATAACCTGTTGGCATACCAGATTTTTCACTCTCACAATCAGGTATATCTCCGTAATATTCTAAACTATCGTTAACCATATAATAAAGTTTACCATTTATATATAAACCATATGGGTTATCTCCAAAATCTACTCCCCAATTCCAACTTTCGTACTTAATTCCAAACTTATCTAAAACTCTTGATAAATCCCTAGGATTTAAACCATTACCGTTATTTTCGTTTGACATAGTTAAAAACTTCTCTGCGAAATAACATTTAAGTTCTTTATCCACCATTTTACAAGTATAAAAATTATCATAATCTTTGTCTTTCTTTAATTCTTCCCATAGATTAGTGTAATAATTATCATTACTTACATTTTTAATATCTTCATTGTTCTTTACTTCTTTTAACAATTCTTGTTCTTTAATACTATCTATATGTTCGATAATAATATGGTCCTTAACTTCAATATTTACATTATTAGAAGTTTTAATCTTAACTCCATTTGAAACATCAAAACCTTTTTCTTTTGACTTATTATAAATAG
>CAJTKV010000036.1:14087-17477 GCA_910577075.1 uncultured Bacilli bacterium | reverse complement strand
TGGACTTACGGATATTGAAGAGCGCTATAGACGTCGCTATGTCGATTTAATTATGAACGATGAATCATTGCGCGTTGCCTTTATGCGTCCAAAGATCATAAGATGTATCCAAAATTTCTTGGATAATAGGGGATTTGTCGAAGTTGAAACACCTGTGCTAACAAACTTACTTACCGGAGCATCGGCAAGACCATTTGTTACTCATCACAATACGCAAGACTTGGATATGTATTTGCGTATCGCTCTTGAACTTAACTTGAAGAGATTACTAGTTGGTGGAATGGAACAAGTTTACGAAATAGGTCGTACTTTCCGCAATGAAGGAATGGACCCTCAACACAATCCTGAGTTTACTATGATGGAAGTTTATCAAGCTTATTCCAATTTAGAGGGCATGATGGACTTGACCGAAAATATGTATAAGACGATAGCAAATGAAGTATGTGGCAAGACGACATTTAACTATTTAGGTCATGAGGTTGATTTAGGTGGTGAATGGAAGAGAGTTAGTATGGTTGATGCCATTAAAGAAGCCTGTGGTGTTGATTTTAAAAAGGAAATGAGTGTTGATGAGGCCTTAGAATTGGCTAACAAACACGATATTGAAGTAGCTGAGCATGAACATACTGTTGGTCATATCATCAATTTATTCTTCGAAAAATACGTCGAAGAAACTCTAATTCAGCCAACCTTCCTTTATGGACATCCAGTAGAAATTTCTCCATTGACTAAGAGAAATCCTGAAGATCCACGCTTTGTCGATCGCTTTGAATTGTTTATCTCTGGACATGAGTGCGCTAATGCCTATACCGAATTAAATGATCCAATTGATCAATTATCGCGTTTTGAAGATCAAATAAAGGAAAAAGAGTTGGGTAACGAAGAGGCCAATGATATCGATTATGACTTTGTTGAAGCTTTAGAATATGGTATGCCACCGGCTGGAGGAATAGGCTACGGAATTGATCGTCTAATCATGTTATTTACGGAATCGACTTCTATCCGTGATGTATTGCTATTCCCAACTATGAAACCCGAGGATAGATAATAAATATATCATATTATTTCCCGGTTTTTATGCAACTTTAGTAAAAACTATTAAAATGTGAAAAAATGATGGTTAATATGCCATCTTTTTTAGTGAATGTATGAAAAATGGTCATTTGTTGTAAAATAAAGATGTAAAATATCAAAATTATATTTACAAAATGAAAAAAAGTGTTGAAATATGTAGAACTCTCTTTTATAATTAGAGTATACTAAAGGAGGAATTAGGATGAAAAAGAAAAAATCAGTAAAGACAGGGATTATAGTAGCTATATTATTGTTGGCAGTAGGTTTCGCAGCCGTTACTACACAATTGATAATCAATGGTATTGCAACAATACGACCAGATAATGCTAATTTCAGAAAGTATGTTGTATTCTCAAATGATGACGAGCATAAACCTTTCTTAACAACTACTGGACAATCTGATACTACACTTGAGGGTGATGATATCGGTGCTGTTGAAGTAATTGACGATGGAAAGACTATAAGCTTTACAACTCCAATATTTAACCAAATTGGTGAGGAAGTTACATTACATTATCATATAACTAATAGAAGTCAATACAATGCTAGATTAGCAACTGTTGCTTGTGTTATTCTTAATGAAGATGGCAGTGAATTATCTGACAGCGAAAACAAATACTTAGAAGTTATAGCTGACAACAAATTAAACGGTTCAGTATTGCGTAATAATGCTATTACTGATGAAGATACTGTTAGAATCAGAATGATCAAATCTTATGTTGGAACACCTTCATATGGTGGAGCTGATGAAGTTACTAAAGCAGAAGATGAAGTGTCAACTGATATTCTTGACAAAGAAGTTAAAAAGTACAAAGTTCATTGCGAAATGTCTGCAGCTGGTGAAGAAATCAACGAAAATGAATATGTAAGACCTTCAAACAACTAATAGGGTTGGTGGATTTTAATAGAAAATAGTTAAAGAGTGGTGAATTAGATGATTAAATTCTTAATCCAAATGTTGTTGGAAATAGTTTTATTCGGTTTATTATTCTTTAACGTTTTTGTATTAAAATCGCTAGATTTGACTATACCACTTGTTATAGTCGGAGGCTTTTTAATACTACTATTAACCATTATAAGATATCGTAAACCGATGTCGAGGAGAACAAGCGATATTGTCTTCGTAGTATTAGGTATGGGTTCCGTAATGCTCGGAATACTATACTTAATAGGGTTCTACAATGGATTTAACATTAGTTATAGTGTTATCTATAAGAACTATATTAAGACGAGCACTTGGATCATGACTTTTGCAATAGTCATTCTCACTGAGATTATAAGATATCTACTAGCATCTGTTGATGATGGTGGAAAGAAAAAATATAAGCTCTTGAGTGTACTGATGTTGGCAAATTTTGTCTTGATTGATTTATCAATAGCAACGAGAACTTATGATTTAACGAGCTTTAATCAGTTCTATGAGTTCTTTGGTCTTATGGTAGTTCAAAGTGTTGCAAAGAATATCTTGCTTAACTATTTGAGTAAGAAATATGGCTATGTTCCATGTCTATTCTATAGATTATTAATGGATTTATATGTTTACTTTTTGCCGATTACACCAAAGATTAATACCTTTATAGAGGCAGTGTTATTCTTGATATTCCCATATCTCGTATACATAGTAGTTAGGGATTTGACAGAAAAGAAGAAAAAAGAACCAGCACGAAGAAATAAAGTGCTAGAGCGGATTTCTTCGGCGGTGCTTACAGCAATATTTGCCGTACTAGTTGTCTTAGTATCAAGAGAATTTGAATATGCAATGGTTGCTATCGGTAGTGAATCAATGCATGGTCAAATAAATAAAGGTGACGCTGTTATTTATAAGAGGTATAGCAAAGCCGATGAATTAGAGGTTGGCGACGTCATAGTGTTTAGTAAAAGTAATATGATGATTGTTCATAGAATTGTTGAGGTATATCCTTTAGATGACGATGAATATGCATATCAGACAAAGGGAGATGCAAACTCATCAGTTGACAACTGGATAGTTACTCAAGAAGATATAATTGGAACAGTCAAACAAAGGGTATTATGGATTGCATGGCCATCTGTATTACTGAATGAATTATTTTAGAAGATTAGTGTGGTGAAGATTATGGATAAAGACAAAATTGAATTACCTTTATTAAAGGGAAGCGACAGAGAGAAGGCAATTCCTCTAGCAGTCGTATTTGGAATTATAGGAATGTTAGTTATCGTTCTTATAGGATGCTTATCATTGACAATCAAAGGAGAATATACTTTGACCTACAGTGATAAGAGTAAGTTGGATTACAATGTTTATTTGAAAGAGAATGACTATTTCCCAACACCTTA
>CAJTKV010000036.1:0-14077 GCA_910577075.1 uncultured Bacilli bacterium | reverse complement strand
TGCCAAAGGATCAACAGTATGTATCATCATTGATTGATTATATTGATGCCGACTTTAATTACTCATTCAAGAGTGAAGAAAATATTGGTATTGAGTATTCATATTATGTTAAAGCTTCTGTAAGAGTAGATAATGCTGATGGTAAGAATATCTTTAAGGAAGATGAAAATCTTGTTGAAAAGACTAAGGTTTCTAACTTAACAGATGATTCTTTCTCAATTACAGAAAATGTTAAACTTAACTATGATAAGTATAATAAGTTAGCAACTAGCTTTGTTGAACAATTCAATATCTCGGCAAATTCGAGTTTAGTAGTTAGCTTATATGTCGATGTTGTTGGTAAACATGCCGATTTCGATAAGACAATAAGTGATAAAGCCGTTATCACATTGACAATACCATTGACAACTAGACAAACTGATATCAAGATGGATTATAAGACTACAAATACTAACGATGCAATATTACAATATAAATCAACGATGATTACTAATCCAGTACTATTTACATTCGCTGTAATCTTAGCAATCTTAGATGTCGTTGCTATTATAGCTGTAATCGCTTATGTTATTGCTAACCGCGATAATCAAACACTTTATAATAAGAAGTTAAATAAGATATTAAAAGATTATGACAAATATATCAGTGAGACAGTTATTACTGAGAGAGTAGAAGACATGATGCGTACACGCAGTTTGCGAATTGAAGTTATTAAGAGTTTTGATGATTTAATTGATGTTCGTGATAACTTAGAAAAGCCAATTCTATATCATGAAGAAAGACCAGGAGAAGAAGCAGTATTCTATATCCTAGCTGAAAAGGTTGGTTATATCTACGTAATGCGCGCTAGCGAGATGCGTAAAGGAAAGAAAAAGAACGATTAGTTAGTTAATAACTAATCTTTTTTTATGCTATAATTGATTTAGGTGAAGCATATGTTTGATTTTAAAGATATACATAAATTATTACATTATAAATGGAGTTTGTTCTTTTATAATTGTGAGCCCAAGGGAAATAAAGTTAAGATTAGCGAAAAGGAATATAAAAAAATATTTAACAGCAGTATATGTCGTATTGCAGGAGAAGTTGTCAAACTTATTGGCACATTATTGTTAATATCTTTTATATTAGAACTTGGAAATGGAACGCTAAAATTAGCTGGAGTAACGACAAAGCTAAATCTGTTTACATTTATTCCGCTGTTAGCTGTTTTAGGTATATTTGCTTATATATTTATAAATAGAAATAATGAACAGTCGACGTACTTTTACATGGCATTGATGGCTGTGATATTTATAGATACAATTGGTTCGATAGTTAGTTTATTTGGCTTTATTTCATCTTTATTTGTCAATCCCTTATCGGGACTTTTGGGTATTGTATCTATTATTCTCGTACTCATGGGAAATGTTGGCTTATTTTCGGGTTTAATTGATTTGTGTGAAAGAGCTAAGATGGAATATGATAAAAGCAATACTGTTACGAATATGGATTCTGAAATAGTTATGAAGCCCATCGATGTTAATGATGTCAGTGATCATACTATCAAAAAATGTGCATATTGTGGAAACGATGTCAGTGCTAATGCCAATTTTTGTAAATATTGTGGTAGTAAATTGTAATTACAGTAGTTATTTATATTTTTATATCAAGTTAAATATGCTATAATTAACTTATAATAGAAGGTGAATATATGAATGAAAAGGGTTTGATAGAACAAGTATTGAGAATAATCAATGCCAATTACAGCAATATCTATGTTATTGATATTCCTAGTGATAGGGTTTATTCCTTCAATTTTACCATTGCTAATTCTCTGGTTATTAAGGAAACTATGTCTTATACAGAATTTATTGACATAGCCAAGAAATTTGTCCATAAGGATGAATTATCTAACTATTTCGAGGCAATATCCTTAAATAAACTTGAAGTAGAAGCACAAAAAGGCAATAATGAGACGAAAGTTAAATATCGCAAGTTGTGTGAAACGGGCGAATATCGCTGGTTTGTCAATATAATTAACTACCTTCCTTTTGAGGGTAGAAAATTGATTTTTATGATGAGTGAAGATGTCAATGATCGCCTAATTGATTCTGAGGAGAGTCGCTTAAAATTAGAAAATGAAGTTTATAACTATAAAAGACGTCTCAACCAAGAAACAGAAAGTATAAGTGATGCTATTTATCAAATAAACAACTTACTTGATAACAATATGATCAACAGCGGAATTCATATTAATGATACGCGCGATTATATCAATTCTGTTTTTAATAAAGTAAGTATTGATCATCCTGAACTAAATCAGGCCATCATGAGTCGTATAGCTTCTTCAAGTAGCTTTTTAAAGCCAACTATATTGATTGTCGATGATTCATCAATTATTAGAAATTCTCTGAAGCGCATATTTGCCGAGGACTTTAACATTCTCTTTGCCAAAAATGGCAATGAAGCAATCAGTATAATTAATGATAATGTTCTATCGGGAAATAGGGAAAATAATATTGTCGGTATATTACTCGATCTAGTCATGCCCGTAAGTGATGGCTTTACCGTTCTCGACTATATGAAAAACAATGAACTATTCGGTCGTATACCAGTTGCTATAATAAGTGGAGATGAGACCAAAGAGACGCGAAGAAGAGTGTATGAATACGATATAGTCGATATGCTTGAAAAACCATTTAATACTAACAACATCCGAAGAAGAATAGGCAAGATTATCAGTCTTTACATATCTAGCAATAACTTACAAAATATTGTCAATGCTCAAAGCGAAGAATTGAAATCTGTTGACAACGAATCAATTGATGGCATTAAAAATATCATTAATGTCATTGTTAACAATATCTTAAATAATGAAGATGCCAATAAGATAAGAAAAATTGCCAAGGTTATCGCCAGCGGCTATCAAAATATGTATCCTGATAAAAATATGGAAACTAAATTTATGGATGCTATTGTCAATACGGTTCCTCTTTACAACATTGGTGCTATTGCTATGAAGCCTGATGTCGTAATTACAGCATCAACTATTAAGCAAGAAATTGAATATGGTTTATCAATAATAGATGCAATCATGATCGATGAATATGAGATTGGCGTAGCTAAAAATATTATCAAATATAGCTTTGAAGCTTTTAATGGACAAGGATATCCCGATAACTTAGTAGGAAATGCCATTCCTATTGAGGCTCAGATTGCCAATATTACTGTAAGGCTTTATAACTATAGCAAAGTTAAGAGTTTACAGTCGGCTATTAAAACTATAACGGAAACCGATGTTATTAAGTATAATCCAGAACTTATAGAAGTTGTAAAACAAACAAAGAAGGATTTACGAAAAATAATGTAAACACTATTGAATGTTATTTATTGTTAGTGTATAATAAATTTATAAAGTATCACAGTAGTGATAGGCTTTAGGTAGGAAAGGAAAAGAAATTATGCAAAACAAAAAATTTATGCAAAACGTGACAATTATCACTTTGGGTGTGCTTATTTGTGCAGTAAGTATAGCATACGCCATTTACGGAACTGACGTTAACATTGATGGAGCAGTAACCGTAAAGAATTCATCTTGGGATATTCATTTTGAAGGAGCACAACAAACTAGTGCGACAAATATAACAGATACTTCCAAGATAACTCCTCCATCATCAACACAAACTACTTCATTGACATTTGGTGTTGTATTAGAAGTTGGAGATGTCTACGAATTTACCACTGATATAAAAAATGCTGGTACATTCAATGCGAAAATTGCATCCGTAGTTTTAAACGGAACTAAAGATGGAGCAGAGGCCACAACAACAGATTTAGCTTTTGCTAATAAGTATTTAAAATATACTGTAACTTATGCTGATGGTAGTGCTATTTCAGAAAATGATACTCTAGATGCTGGAACAAGTAAGAAAATAAAAGTTCGTGTTGAATATATTCAACCAGAAAATGCTTCTGAATTACCAACTGCACAAGAAGAGTATACATTTAAACTAAATATTAATTATATTCAAAATAGTTAGAAATAAGAGAAACAACCATTATGCAAATAGTGGTTATTTCTGTTTATAAAGATATAAAAGTAAAAAAGAATAAGGTGATAATATGAAGAATAAAGGGGTTTATATATTCAATCTTATTTTACTTCTTTTTATAATCGCTTTGAAATTTGTGTTTATTGACCATTATGCAAACTATTATGGTATAGTAAATGCAATATTTTGGATAATATCATTAATTATTTTTGTCAAAGTTGTTGGCGTGAAACGCGATAATAGTGTCGTTAAAAGTAATGTTACACAGGTTGTCATTATTTCCATACTATTATTCATATTATTATCATTCTTGAGTGGATTGTTCTTTGGCTTTTTAAAAAATGCCTATTCATTAAAACCTATGAGTATTTTAAAAAATATATATTCATTGGTAATAATGATTATAGCTGAAGAATACATAAGAGGAATCGTTAATAATGTCTGTGTTAAAGATAAAAAGCCTTTATTTATATTGACGTTCTTATATATAATTCTTGATGTTATTTTATTGCTTGGCCCAGAGAGTACGAGTAGTATTTATAGTATATTTGTGTTTACCACAACTTTAGGCTTACCAATAGTGGCGAGAAATATCTTAAGTACATATTTAACTTATCACGTAAGTAAAATACCGGGAATGATCCTACGATTATTCTATTCCACATACATATATATATTTCCTATATTTCCTAATTTAGGAAATTATATCGACAGTGTACTGGGAATATTAATTCCTTATCTAATTTATTTTGTTTCATCAGGAATGATTCATAAAGCAATGGATAGGCGTGTTGCACCAATTAGAAGAAATCTATGGTATATTAATATTCCACTAGTTATCTTACTTTTATTTGTTGTCGCTTTGGTATCAGGCTTATTCAAATATCAAATAATGGCGATTGGCTCAGGTTCTATGGAACCAGTTATCTATAGAGGAGATGCCATAGTCTTTGAAAAGGTTACAACTGAAGATGAAAAAAATGCTTTAGAAGAGGGAACCGTTATTGTCTTCAAACATAATGGAGTATACATTACCCATCGAATAACTAAAATAGAGATGGTTGAGGGAATAAGAGTATATCAAACCAAGGGAGATAATAACGAAAAAGAAGATGCCTTTAAAGTGGAAAATGATGATATAGTTGGTATTACTAAGACTAAAATTAAATATATAGGTTTTCCAACTCTTTGGATACAAGATTTATTTAACAGGTAGGAGGAAATAAAATGATTGAAAAAGAAAAAAGTTTTAATATGAAATATTTAAAATATGGTATATATCTTTTGCTAATCATAGTTGCTGTTGTATTAGCTCAATATTTTACTAGTAGAAAATTAGATGATATAGTATTAACAAAATTGGATTATTTTGATAAACCTAGTATTGATTATCGTGTTTATTACAATGAAAATGAATACTTTAATCAAAAATATCTAGAAAAAGGAAATACTTATGTTAGTAAACTTGTCAATCACATAGATGTGGATTTTAACTATTATCTTAGTTATTCCGACAAGGTTTCTGCTTCGTCTAACTACAATATCGTTGCTACAATAGTTGCTAGCGATGCCAATAGTGGCGAGGTTGTTTGGGATTCTTATCAAAAGGAATTATTAGAGACCAAAACTATTTCTATTAAAGATAGCAAGGATTACAATATAAGTGAAACCGTTAGCATTGATTATCAAGAATTTGATAAATTCCTAAATGACTTTAGAAATAATAATCAAATGCCTGTAAAAGCTTATTTAAAAGTGGGATTATATGTTGCCAATAGTGCAGATCACGCAGAATATGAAAATATAACCTCGAGCAATGCCGTTGAAGTTCAAATTCCTTTGAATGAAGTTAATTTTAAAATTGCTGAAAAATCTGAATCTAAAAAGGATATTTTCATGACTACGGAGTCACGAAAGAAAGAAAAGATGTTTTCTATGATTATTGGCGGAGTATTGTGGGTTGTAGCTGTTATTCTTGCTGCATCACTAGCCTTACAATACCATGAAGACGTTAAAAAAGAAGGCGCTTATAATCGCAAATTAAGAAAGATTTTAAGTACATATGACAGTATTATAGTCAATGTTGAAAAACTACCTTTTGTTGGAGAATTAAGTGTTGTTTATGTTACTAGTTTTGAGGAGTTGGTCGATGCACAAAGTGAGGTTCGATTACCTATTAACTTTAAAGAAAATAAAGCAAAGCATGTAGCAAGATTCGTACTTATTAGAAATAATCTTGCTTGGGTATATACACTTAAAGAGGGCGATGTAGTTGAAAAATAATATTAATATTATCAACAATAAATTATTTAAAAGACAAAGAATGCTAGTAACCGCGTTGCTAGCAATTGTTTTCGTTAGTATGAGTGTAGGATATGCTACTTATTTTTCTGAATTAAATATGAATTCGACAGTTGGCTTAGTTGCTGCTAAAACGGGGACAATCGATGACTTAGATATAAAAAAAGCATCCGTTTTGGAAGGTGCTAATGAAAGTAAAGTTCAATTTGATAAAGCCAAAAGTAATGAAGGCATTAATTTTAGTTTAAAGATATCTTCGCGTTTGGGATTTAGAATTTGGCAAAGATATGAGGTTGTTGTCGTTAATAATTCAAATATTAATTACACTTATATGGGTTCAAATGCGGCTATTTCTTTTAAAAATTATGAAAACATTGAACAAATCATCAAATATCCTGTTATCACTGGAATGCTTAAAGGGGACGTTATAGCTCCCGGAGAGACAAAAAGTATATACGTATCATTTTATGCTGACGATGCTTCTTATGAAGATTTTGGGGGTTCCTACTCTTTAGAAGCCAATATGGTTTTAAGCTTTCATGAAGGAAAATCTTCAATAGAAAAAAATAAATTATTGACCTCTTTAAAGACTACAGATGTTGTTTTAAATGGCAAAAAGAATGGCGAAGTTAGTTTTAGTTTGGCGAGTTTATACGACTCTTCTCAAGTAATAAGTTTTATCGTGGATAATAATGACTTTGAAGTTGTATCAGCAACAGGAGGAACAGGTGTTACTGGACGCGTTCTCAATCGAGGAGCTTCCCGTGATATTACAGCCGTCATTCACCTAAAAAGAGGCATTGAACACCAACATCAATATAAAATAAAGTTGAAGATTCGTGTTTCTTATGAGATGGAAGGGCGAGAAGAAATTTATGAAGTCGGTGAAATAAATATTACCAATGATACTTCAGTAGAAGAGCCAGTAGAAGTTCTTAAGAATTTTAAAGTTAATACTACTTTTAATTCTAATTCTTGGCCAGGCCATGCAACAGGAAGCATTGAAATTGTTAATAATAATAATTTTGAGATAAAAGAATGGGTTATTAGACTATATATTAATCCTAATATTAAAGCAACTCAAGCAACAGGAACGCAGCACGTAGTAGAGATGGACTCTGAGCAAAGTAGATTAATAGTATATTCTAATAATAGATATGGTGTTAATCATATTCCAATAGGAGCCAACTCTAAGTTAAATATTGATGGTTTTCAACTTACTATCGAGGGAATTATTGAAGGTACACAGACCTATTATGATTTTGAAGTCGAGAGAATTATGGTTGATGCCTATTATAATGGAGCTTGGCATTATGGTATGAATGTTGAATAAAGAAGTAACTATTTACTTCTTTATTTATTTGTAAAGCATATGAATAATAAGTTCATAAAGTGTATTTTTACTATTATTATGATAAAATGAATGAGGAGATGGTATATCATGGCATCATTTACGACACAGATAAAAGATGAGGTAACCAAAATTGAAACACTAAAGCCCGAGTCTTTTGCCGAAGTATGTGCCTATATAAAATATAATGGCAATATAAAAGATGACAAAGTAACTCTATATATAGAAAATGCCAGTGTGGCAAGGAGAATGTTTAATCTCTTGAAAAGACTTTACAAAATAAATATAAAATTGACAATAAGAACGCAAAAACGTTTTGCCGTTAAAACAATGTATATTTTAGAAATCGTAGAAAAAGTGGATGAAATAGTTCAAGATGTTGAGTTATGTGTAAGGCAAATAAGAGATTATTCAGATCCTGAAAGGGCGTCCTTTCTCAAGGGCATATTTTTAGCAAATGGATCAATAAATGACCCTTCAAAAAGTAAATATCATTTGGAATTATTGATCAGTGATGAAAATCTCGCAAATTTAGCAAATGAGCTGTTATTATCCTTAAATTTTTATAGCAAAATTTTAAAAAGAGATAAAGGCTATATGGTCTATATTAAATCCAGCGAAGAGATTAGCGATTTTATCAAAATGTTGGGAGCCATTAATGCCCTATTTTATTATGAGGATATCCGCATCTATCGCGATCATAAGAATATGGTAAATAGACTTAATAATTGTGAACAGGCCAATGTTGAAAAATCCTTAAAGACATGCAATGAACAACTTTCCAACATCGAATATTTAAAGAATAATGATTTATTGACCTTACTCGATGAAAAAACGGGAATTGTCATTGAATATCGTCTCAAATATCCAGAAACTACGATGAATGAGTTAGCTGAGATAATATCTTTAGAAACCGATTATAAAATAACGAAATCGGGAATTAATCATCATTTTAGAAAGATAAAAGATTTAGTTATCAAACACCAAAAAACTTTAGGAGAAAATGCCTAATGAAAATGCTTGTATTTGATTTAGATGGCACTTTATTATTGCAAGATGGCATGATTAGTTTAAAGACAAGAGAATATCTAATGAATAAAAAGAAAGAAAACTATAAAATCGTCATTGCAACAGGCCGAGTTAAAAATTCTGCTCTCAGAGTAACACGTGGTGGCGATATGGTTGATATATTTATCAATGATACTGGTGCTCTAATATACGATAATAACTTAAAAAAAGAATTGTTTGTAAAACACTTATCCTTATCTTTTGCCGAATATATATTGGATTTATATGATAAAACGCATATTCATTTTATTGATATATGTGATCATAATTATATCTATAAATTGACGGAAACTCCTGAGGATAACCCCGTCATTATTAATGCGCGCAATAAGTATGAAATTCTAAATAAAGTAGGAGATATAATTCATGTAGGAATTGATTTATATGACAATGATATGGCTATAGAAATGTACAATGACTTAAAAGAAAAATTTCCCGAATTATCGATTATTTTAATGCAGGATTCTTTTGCTTCGCGAAAGTGGATAGAAATTATGCCCGCAGGTTGTACCAAGATTGAGGCCATTAATAAAGTATCAGCATATTATAATATTAACAATGATGATATAATTTGCTTTGGTGATGGATTAAATGACATTGAGATGCTTGAAAAGTGTGGTGTTGGTGTTGCCATGAATAATGCTTTAGATGAAGTAAAAGAAGCTGCCAATTTAGTAACTAAAAAAAACAATACGGAAGATGGCATAATTGACTTTTTAGAAGACTATTTAAAATAAAGACTAGTAACTCTAGTCTTTATTTTGTTTTTCGATAAGGGCATCGATGATACCATATTTTACCGCTTCATTTGCACTCATATAGTAATCTCTTGCTGTATCATTATTGATTTTCTTTAAACTGTTACCCGTATTTTTGGCAAGGATTTTGTTTAGTTTTTCGCGTAAGTAGAGAATATGATCAGCTTGAATTTTTATCTCCGTAGCTTGTCCTTTAGATCCACCTAAAACTTCGTGAATCATTATTTCCGTATTTTCGAGGGCAAAACGTTTTCCCTTAGTGCCACTTGATAGAAGAAAAGAGCCCATACTTGCACATGTGCCAAGTCCAATCGTTGAGACATCTGATTTGATGAAGTTCATCGTATCATATATAGCAAGTCCCGAACTAACAGACCCCCCTGGTGAGTTTATATATAAAGAGATATCTTGATTATTTAAAGAATCTAAATAGAGCAATTCTGAAATGACAATATTTGCTAAGTTATCATCAATTTCTCCGCATATAAAAATAATTCGATCATTGAGTAAGCGCGAATATAGGTCGAGAACTCTCTCTCCATCAAGACTCTTTTCTAAAACTGTTGGTATTAACATTTTTATCACCTTAGTTTATTTTACTAAAATTATCGATTTTTATGTGCCCATTTTTTGGCAGATATAGTCATATCGTGCAAAATCTGACTGGCTTTACAATGTATTAAATAAATTATATTTATGAAAGTTTTGATTGATGATATAATTAATAATAGGTGATAATATGAATATAAAGACATATCAAGGGGGATTAAAATACATTTTTTGTAACACAATCAAAAGACTATATAATGGCGAGGTCATATTCCATCATAGTTTAGATAAGGGGATATATGCGACCATTATCGCGGATGAAATAATCGGCGAAAGAGAAGTTGAAGACATAAAAAAACAAATGCATCAAACTGTTTTAGAGGATATTCCCTTTAATAAGAAAGAGTTCAGTAAAGCCGATGCTATCAAATTCTTTATGCTAAAAGGTGAAAAAGAAAAAGCAGCAAATGTTTTAAATATCACAAGTTCAACTGTTACTCTATATGAGTTTGAAGGACAATATAACTATTTTTATACGCCAGAGATGCCTAGAACTTCAAAAGATATTGAACTATTTGATATACATTATGTAAATGATAATGAAGTTGTTTTAATATATCCAACCAATCAAAAAATCGAGTTTGAATTTAGAAAACGCATATACGGTTCATTTAGACAATATCATGATTGGCTTAATAAACTTAATTTAAATTATGTATGTGATGTAAATAACATCGTTGCCAACGGCAATATTCGCGATTTAATTCGCAAAAATGATATTATGATTGACAATAACTTATATGAAATTGCCAAAGATGTCATAAGTGCCAATAAGCGAATTGTCTTAATTGCCGGACCAAGTAGTAGTGGTAAGACGACGACTAGTAAAAAGATGAGTTTATATTTAGAGAGTTTAGGTTATAATGCTAAGCCAATCAGTCTAGATGATTTTTTTGTCGAGCGCGATCAAACTCCTCTTGATGAAGATGGCAAGAGGGATTATGAGTGTTTAGAGTCTTTAGATTTAGAATTATTTAATAATACTTTATCTTCTTTAATTAATGGTGAAGAAGTCCATATGCCAAGATTTGATTTTATCAAGGGCGAAAAGGAATTCTTAAGTGAACCACTACAAGTTACGGAAAATGACATACTAGTAATCGAAGGATTGCACGCCTTGAATCCTAATTTAATAAAATCTAACATAAGCGATGTTTGCTATAAAATATACATTAGTCCTTTGACTCCTTTGAATGTCGATCGTCATAATTATATATCGACGACGGATAACAGACTGCTTAGAAGAATAGTTCGAGATTTCCGTACAAGAGGAAGATCATGCGAAGCCAGTTTAGCGACATGGGCAAGTGTTAGAAGAGGCGAAGAAAAGCATATATTCCCCTTTACTGATACCTGTGATGCCATACTAAATACGGCATATGTCTATGAAATTGGCGTTTTGAAAGTCTATGTAGAACCTTTGCTTTTAAGTATTCCTGTTGATAGTGAATTTTACTTAGAGGCAAGAAGATTAATTGATGAACTTAACAGTTTTTATACGATTCCTTCCGAATATGTAAGCAGAGATAATTTATTGCGTGAATTTATCGGAGGATCGAGTTTTGAGGAGGAAAAATAATGAAGAGAATAGCAATTAATGGTTTTGGAAGAATTGGGCGTTTAGCTTTTAGAGAGCTAATTAATGATAGTGAGATGGAAGTTGTTGCAATCAATGATTTAACGAGTGTTGAAGATTTATACTTTTTACTTAAGTATGATTCTAATTTTAGAGGTTTTGATGCCTCTAACTTATCCTACTATGAAAACTCTTTAATATTGAATGGCAAAGAGATAAGAGTCTATAAAGAAAAGGATGCCTCAAACTTGCCTTGGGCCGAAGAACAAATTGATGTAGTTTTAGAATGTACAGGTTTTTATACCTCGGAAGATGCTGCTATGGCACATATTAATGCCGGAGCTAAGCACGTCGTTATATCAGCACCAGCCAAAGGCAATATTAAGACAATTGTCTATGGGGTAAATAGTAACATCTTAGATGGCAGCGAATTAATCATTTCTGCGGCCAGTTGTACGACTAATTGTTTAGCTCCCGTATTGAGTATTTTAGATGGCAATTTTAAAGTTAAAAAGGGCTATATGACGACTATTCATGCTACAACTAATGATCAAACGACTTTGGACATTGCCCATAAAAAAGGAGCTTATTCGCGTCGTGGAAGAAGTGCTATGACCAATATCATTCCGGCATCGACAGGAGCAGCTACAGCTATTGGCAAAGTCTTGCCTCATTTAGACGGAAAACTATCAGGTTCAGCATTCCGCGTACCAACGATAGATGGATCAGTCATAGACTTGACTTTAGAACTAGAAAATCATGTTACCAAAGAGGAAATTAACGAGGCATTCCGCTTAAATCAAAGTGAAATAATAAAATTCACAGAAGATCCCATCGTCTCTAGTGATGTCGTTGGAAGAACAACTGGAGCTTTAGTTGATGGGCTCTTAACCGAAGTCTTAGATGGCGAAGACGGGCAACTAGTTAAAGTTGTAGCTTGGTATGACAATGAACTTGGCTATACTAATCAAATGATTCGCACAATGAAAGAACTAATATAAAATCACCTATGGTGATTTTTTTGATAATTTGCATTTTTTTCAATAATATGTTATTATTTTAGCAATTCAAAGGGGAAATTTTAAATGAATATAAAGAAGAGAATCTTAAATGCTTTTATTGCTTTATCTTTTTTAGGAATGGAGATGTATGTTGCTCATACATCCACGGATATGGATTTGGTGAATGAAAGAAATACTGCCGAGGAAGATAGTATCCCAATGCCTGTTATTAATGGTAACCAAGAAGATGAATTAGTAAAAGAAATACTAATGGAAATGGCTAGAAAAAATATGGGTTGGAATAATGAGCAAGATGAATTTAGACCATCAACTAGTGATGCTGAATATCTTTCAACACTAAGAGAAAATCAAAATATCGTCGCTGTAAGTTCTACACCAGGAAACTTTTATACCGTCGATTTAGAAAGTGATGACTGGTTAGTTGTACCACAATCTAATGGAATTAATCGTTTAGCTGAAAAATATTCTGATACGGATTATTATTATGATATCCTAACTTTCCAATTTTGCGATGAACCAATAAGTGATGAAGATAGAGAACAAAGCCTTAGTTTTGGAGAATATGTTTCCCATAATGGTTTAACGCCAGCTGGTTATTGTCTTCCAAGTGATAAAAAAGTTGAATGCGATGAACAAACACTTGAGACAATAAGAGAAGTATATGGCGATGTCTTTGTTAAATGGGTAGAGGAAAATGGTTTACCACTTCCTTATTACCATTATGAAGATATCCAAAAAACGAATGTTAAAGATAACAGTGCCGTTAAAAGTTTAACAGATTAAGTAAGAATTACAAAAGGGGTTTTAAAAAAGTGAAAAAGAAAATCTTATCAGCATTTATTATGTTATCAATTATAAGTTCTGCAATATATGCCGGAATAAATAAACAAGAAAAAGATGTTCCGGTTTCCAAAGATCTTACTGCTGATTTTCCTATCTATGATATTGGCTTAGAAGGGAAAATGCTTATTAATGGATTTAGAAATCCTTATTTAGAAGCTCAAGAATATAAAGATTACTTAATGGTTTTGCAGGAATATTCACATGGTTATGACGCCAATGTTTTAGGGTTAGATTACCAAGAGGGCTTAATTAATGCTTATGTTGACTGTGTATCGGGAAATAGCGATAATATTTTAGGATTAAGTTCTGAAGATATTAAGTATATCTCTAGTTTAGGTACCAAATCGGGAAACGATGTTGCTGCTATTAAAAGTGATATAACAGGACACTACACTACAATTATTTTAGATGAGGATGCCGACAACTTTATTGACATCAACGAAGACAATCGCATATTGCTAACTAAGGTAAATAATGAGAGAAAGATTTACTCTGATGTTTTAATAGATATGTAC
>CAJTKV010000035.1 GCA_910577075.1 uncultured Bacilli bacterium | reverse complement strand
TTGTGAATAATACTTAATTTACTCTTTTGTTGCACTTGACTTTTTAATTTAGAAATTTGGCATACCTCTTTAGCCAATAAAAAAGAGGTAAATTAATACCTCTTTACTTAATATAACCTTCTACATATAATTTATACCTATATGTTTTGTTAAAATAGTCCTTAGCACTGCTATCCAGCCACATTCTTATCTCAATATTTTCTTCATTCATAGCATTAAACTCATCAGAGTATATAAGAATCTTATCGCCTTTTTTAGTATTATTTTTTAAGTCTTTAATTCCGCCGTCTTTAGAACTTGATTTAACGTTATAGAGAAATAATTCCCTATTTAATAAATCCTCAGGTTTAACATTCGCATTTTGTTCAATTATATAGATGTCATAGTGAATAATATCATTGCTCTTTTCCATTGATGAGAGATTTATAATGAGCGGTTCAATTTGCTTATAATCACTTATAGAACTTAAGGTATAGGCATCAAAGTTTTTTAAATTATCGTAGTTTACTATAAGTGAAGTCTTGGCATTATTTAATCCCTTATTAAATACTTTGGACATTTGATAATATTTAACTGTGCTATAGGAAGTTAAGAAAAACATGACAAATAAGACGATAATTAAACTAGTAATTATACGATTTGAATTTTTGCTATCAGAAATTATATTATTTAAATCATTTATATGATTTAAATATAGGTCTTTTGTTGTCTTATCTATATTTACTAGTTTTTCGTATTCGTTTAAGGATTTTTTTAGTTCTTTAAAGTATATCGTATCGTCATTGGGAAACTTAGCAAGAATATTTTGAGCACGTCTGATTGTCTTTTCTTCAAATTTATTTTTTGCCATTTATTCTGTTCGCCCTTTCTATCAAAGCTCGGAAATACTTATTTTCTTCCTTTTCACGAATAGTTTCGATCTTATCTAGATTTGGAATGTTTTCTATCTGTTTTTTTATCTTAAATAGTCTCTTTAACTTGATTATGTCCATGATTATAATTCCCATAGCAGGTATTAATATTATTAAAAGCCAACCTAGACGACTAGATATAAAGAACTGTATTCTTCCAGCACCTGGTATAATATGCTTTACTTTTCCAACGATATTGCCATATGTTATAAAGCCATTATCAACACTTTGGTTATTATCTCCCTTGGTTACATAACGGCGTTTCCCATTGACGACATCTATCGAATGAATACGGTGAGTTACTGTATATCCTCCAGTATCTATTTCATCGGTATAAAAGGTTATAATATCTCCAACTTTTAAATCAGCCTCATCATCTACTTTAAATTCTACTATTACATCATAGACTTTAATGTTCGGTTCCATACTAGGACTTACGATTGTGAATATATTCATGAAAGCGGGCTCGTTATTCATACGCGCGATTTGATTATTAATGATATAGAATAATAAAAAGCACGCAACGAGAAAAAGCACTGCTAAGCAGATATAAGATATTATTTTACCTATAAGACTTACAACACCCTTTATCCTTTTCATCATCCTATTCACCTACTATAAATTATAACAAAAAAATGATGGCGATGGACAAATGTGTAAAATAAAAAGACCATATGGTCTTTAATTTGTCGTTTTTACAACAGAAAGTTGCGCATTAAATGTCTTTCCAGTGGCTTCTACACCTTCGCTATTTACGTATTTTACTTCAACTACATAAGTATGTACTGCTCCCGATGGAACTGGTCCAGCAAATTTTCCGTTTCCTAAATTAATAGTACTTGTTCCTGAGGGGATAGCAACTTGTCGATGAAATAGTTGTGCCATTATTGCTAGTATTAGTACTGGTTATTGTATATACCAATTCTCCATCAGCATAAGTATTGTTTTTTATAACTAATTTGGCATCATAATTTAAATTTGTCGATCCCGTTACATTTCCGTTAACTGTTAATGTTCTCTTACCTAAGGAAGCGTTTGCCTGAACTGTTTGTGGTCCATTAATCGTGCTAGAACCACTGCATTCAACAAAGACAGTTCCTCCAGTTACCTCAATAGTTGTAGGTGATTCGCTGCCTGGCATTGTTGCACTGAAATAAGCAAAGGTTGCTCCTGCAACGGCTACTAAAAGCGTTGCAACCGAAATTACAGTTAATAAAACAATATTCCCTTTTTCATTTCTCATATAATTATCTCCTTCTTAACTACTTTTCTAAATAAATTGTATCATCTATATATATTTTTATCAAGAAAAACGATAAATTTTTATTAAAAAAAAGGATACAGAAAACTGTATCCGTAAAAATAAATGAAAAAGGAATAAAAGTTTTTTAGTGTGAGTTTGAGTTTATATGTTTATCGTTGTATAGGTTTATACATTTTTAAATTTATTTTTTTTCTTCCTCTTTCAATATACATTATACTACACTTTTGTGAAATATGTATGAATTATTTTACTTTTTTTGCAATTTTTATCTTAAAATAGAACGTTGTATACTCATTTAGCTTAGAATCTATGCCATATTCGAAGTTATGACTCTCCAAAATGCCCTTGACAATTGTTAGACCAATTCCACTTCCAACGACATTTCTTTTATGTCTTTTATCTGTTTTGTAGTATTTATTCCATACTAGTTTCTTATCTTCCTCGGCAATTCCCTTGCCCGTATCAGTTATTTTAACAACATAGCAGTCTTTAACTTTATTAACAGCTATTTTTACTACAAGATCATCTCCGGTGTGTTCAATAGCATTATTTATTAGATTATATATTACCTGATTTATCTTTGAGCGATCGGCTTTGATGATGGCTTTATCGGGCAAATCTAATTCAAATTTATAACTTTCAGTTTCTTTTACAATTTCATAGCGCTTAATTATCGTATTGATATCTTCGATTAAGTCATATTCCTCAATTTTTAAAGTATCAGCACCCGCTTCTATTTTTGACATATCTAATAGATCATTAACAAGGTAGTTTAGGCGATCGGCTTCTTCGATAATAACATTTAGATCTCTTTCACGCTTTTCTTTATCCTTATAGGATAAATCCCTTACCTTCTCGGCATAGGCTTTTATCATCGTCAAAGGTGTTTTTAAATCATGACTTACATTGGCAAGTAAATCACGCCGCAATTCCTCAGTCTTATTCATTTCACTTGCGGCAACTTCTAGGACATCGGCAAGTTCATCTAATTCGGCAATATTGCTCTTCTTAAATTTGACATTATAATTGCCCTTTCCCAATTCTTTGGCAGAAGAGATGAGATTCAAAATTGGTTTGTTAATTTTTTTAGCAAGAACTATGGATACAAGAAGAGAAAGAAGCATTATAATTACTAGTATATAGACGAGATTGCGTTTTAAAATTTTAGATGCGGTATTAATATCTTCAAGCGTGGTATTTAAAAAGATAAAATTATTATCATCTAATCTTACTAAATATATTATACTTTTTGTTCCTGTTCCTGGAGCATATAATTTTACAAAGCGATCTTTATTAGAATAATATAAAACTTTTTTTACCTTTACTATTGTACTATTTTTAGCACTTAATAAACATCCAGGATTTTTAGTATTATATTCTTTTATTTCGTTATTTTTATAGTATTGAATACACATATTGTTATTATAGGCATAGTTTTCAAGTTGTAGTTCAATATTATCGACATTTTTATCGATTGATGAGGCAACACTTTCAATATTCTTTAATTGATATCTCTCATAAAATACACCTAATAATTCTACTTGAGTTAGCCAAAGAATTAGAAGTATGACGAGAGAGAAGCCAATGAAATATATAAGGGATTTAATGGTTAGATTATTTCTCTTCATATTCAAATTTGTACCCAACTTTTCTAACTGTTTTTATATTATCTTTATATTTGCCAAGACGACTCCTTAACAATTTAATATGAGCATCAATTGTGCGATCATCAGCGTCATAATCATATCCCCAAATATGTTCAATAATCATCTCGCGAGATAAAGCAACATTGGGATTTGTAGTAAATAACTTGAGCAATTCATATTGGGTATGCGTCATTTCAATTACTTCGCCATCTATTTTTACCTCATGACTCAAGTTATTTATTTCAATATTTCCGATTTTAATGATATCTTCGCCTCTTTGACGCTTTGTTACCGCCTTAATTCTAGCAATTAATTCTTTAGGTGAAAAAGGTTTAGTAACATAATCATCAATACCGATATCAAATCCCTGTAATTTATCGTATTCCTCTTTGCGAGCTGAGAGAATTATAACGGGAATGTTCTTAATCTGTTTTAATTCGCGAATTGCCGTCAAGCCGTCCATAGAAGGCATCATGACGTCCATAATAACGACATCATAATCATTTTTTTCTATTAAATTAAGAGCTTTTTCGCCATTTTCCGCCTCATCAACAGCATACCCTTCATTAAGGGAATACTCCTTTATAACTTCTCTTATTAGAGCTTCATCGTCTACAACTAATATGCGCATAATATCACCTACTAATTAATATATCAAGATTTTATGAAAAAACAAAGAAAAAGAGGAAATTATTCCCCTAATTCAACATTATGATAGACTTCTGTAACATCATCTATATTATCTAGAAGAGATAAAAGACGATCGAATACTTCACGGTCCTCACCTTCTAGCGTTACTTTTTCTTTGGCATACCAACCAATTTCGTCTAATGTATATTCTACATTAGGTATCATACTCTCTAATTCATCTTTAATTTGTGTAGCATCACTTGGTTTAGCAGTGATTATAACTTCGTCATTTTCACTTTCTAAATCGATAATTTCTATTCCCTTATCTAATAAGTTTATCATGATATCATCGCCTTTTTCGCTTTTAACGCCAATGATTGCTAGATAATCATAATTATAAGCAACGGAATTTGTTACGCCAATACTCTTATGACACTTATTGAAGGCTTCTCTGACAAATGAAACAGTTCTATTGACGTTATCCGTTAGACACTTAACAATTAATGTCGATGCTCCTGGACCAAATCCCTCGTATGATAATTCTTGATAGTCATCTCCACCGGCTCCTTTAGCTTTTTCAATAGCACGATTAATGATATCACTTGGTACTTGTTGTCTTTTAGCTTTTTCAACAACCCTCTTTAAATGGATATTTGTATCTACTTCCGGATTTCCCTTAGCAGCTAAATAAATTTCTTTGGCAAATGTCGAATATAATTTGGCCTTTGCTGCTCCAGTCTTAGCAATACTGGCTTTTCTTACCTCATATGCTCTTCCCATATTCTCACTTCTCTCTTCAAATATTATATATTTTTTTTAGCACTATATCAATAACTTTTTAAACCATTAAGATAATTATAAATCATTGTCTTCTTACTATATCTATATTGCCTTTTTATTATCTTTATTACTTCCCATGGGTCATATACCTGATATGTTCTAAAAGACATGCGCATCATAAGGTCTTCTAAAATAGCTATGGTTAAATCCTTGGCATTTTGAACGCGATACTTTTTCATTAATTTTTTCTTGATGTTAGGATCTATTTCTCTTGCTATATGATTATAGATATTATAGGTTCTTCTCTTAAAACAATAATTATTTCCATCTAATTTCTTAATAACTTTTAGGGTATCATAATAGCCTTTTTCAATATTTTCTTTAGATCTATCTTGATCAAGTAAGATGATTGAGCCAATATTTTTTTGAGGCATTATAATAGTTACTTTTGTACTTTGATTTTTTTTCTTTTTAATTAATCCAAATTTTTTTACTCTTACTCCAATGATATCTGTACAACCTATTCTCTCGAGTAAAGTTATGGGCAAAACATTCGTATATCCCCCATCTAAATAATATCTTTCATCGATAATTTTTTGAAGACGGAAGATAGGTAGATAACAAGAGGCCATGATGTAATCCTTTAATTTTCCTTTGGGTATTTCATCTATTGTCAATTCTAGGGGAGTAAAGTCGTTTACTCGCAAGGTAACTAAACCAAATTTTAACTTGCTTTGGCGAATTTTTTCTTCATCGATGTATTTATCTAAAAGAGCACGAATTGCTCCCGTATCAATGCCACGATTTTTAATAATATCTACAATGGTTCCAAATGCCTGCTTTATATCTTTTTTTTCTAAAGAATGGTTAATAACATTATGAATAAGCTTAGCATCCATATTGAATACTTCGGCATTTAACTCTAGCCATAATTGTTCTAAGGTCTTAATATCACCCTGACAAATCATAGCAGCAGTGATAGCTCCGATAGATGCTCCTGCTACAGCCTTAAAATTATAACCACATTTTAGTAAAGCTTTGTAAGCACCAACATGATATGCTCCTTTAGCTCCTCCACCTTCTAATGCCAATCCTTGCATACAACCACCACCTTTATTATAAAGTTATCATTTAAATTAAAAAAGGCATGAAAAGAAATTCAATGCTTTTAATATGTAAATTTACAAGGATTTTCAAAGGTTTCTCCCGTTACTAAAAGTCTTTTTTTGCTCTTATCATTATTTGCTAATCGATTATAAACAGCACTATCAGCTTTAATTAGAGACTTAGCTACAGCTTTATTTAATCCTCCTGCCCCAGAATTAAGCGTTAAGGCATAATCAATAATAGCATCTATATATTCTTCAGTATATTCTAAAATAGTATTAAAATCACGGTAGTAACGTTCCTTTTTTATGAGAAGAGGACTACTCTTTGAAAGGGTAAGAATGCGCTTTAAATCATCTCTATTTAAATCCTTATAAAGGAAAGTCAAAAGGAAGCGACGAATTATCTGTTTTGTCATTCCATATTCTTCCATATCTTTATCATTTATCTCAATTAGTCCAGAACCCCATTTATCAAAACCCATTTTGCGTTGGTCTTTTAATTTACGCTCAAACATTTCTTCAAATGCTCCTAAGCCAGCTTTAGTCATGAACGTTGTATCAACACTTACTTTCTGACCAATACCTAGTGCTTTATCTAAATTAACATGAAAGGTAAAACCATCAAGAAATTTTAATAGCTCGTATTGAACGTTTATATCGGCTACTCCATGACCACGTGATGCTATTTTATCAATTTCCTCTAAAACAACAATCGATTTACTCATTAATTGAGGTTTTTCTCTACTGTTATTATAGATAGCCTTTATCAAATCTTCTACACTATCTCCTTGATACCCTGTATCGGACATACTAGAACAGTCAAACATAGTAAATGGAACACCTAAGTATTCACTTATTAAACGATATGTTTCGGTCTTGCCACTTCCAGTATTTCCTATGGATAGCATGGAGATAATCTCTTCTCTTTTCTTAGCAGAATAATTCATGGCAATAACAGTCGCTATGTCATCAATAATGGAATCATTTTCAAATATATGACTCTTTAGAAAACGAGCAAGATCATCTTTATCTATATGAGCTAAATCAACATTAGTATGAAGAGTTGCCTTTTTATTAATATTGACTTGCGATGTGTCTTCTTTTGCTGATTTTTCATAGTGCTTAGATATTTTTCCTTGAATTTCATTAGATATAACAGAATAATCTTGATGATATAGTTTTACTAAATCGCCATCTACTAGAGCAATATTCAAATGGCTGGCAATCTCCATATAATACTTGAGAGCTACTTTATTGGCATCCGTTTCTTGATATTTGGCAGATAGATTGGCAATAGTGTCACAATAGGCATAAAACTCTTCTTTTTTTGAGTCTGTAATATATTCAATACGATCAATGGGAGGAAGAACATTTTCACCATTTTCAAGATGAAAGAAAAAGTCGTCATCAACTTTTCCTATGGCAACACTTCTTGGCACTAGCGTATAGGTATTATTGTTGTTGTCATGACGGGTGCATATAATAGCAATTTTATCATTAGCTAGACTTCTTACTTCACTTGCCATGAATATCGCCTCACTTCTAATTGTATATAGTATTACATAATTTAGAAAGTTGCAAGAAAAAAAGAGCCAAAGCTCTTACATTTTATCGACAACTTCAATACCTAAAATATCAAGAAGATTGCTCAAGGTATTATAAACTAATTTTGTCAAGGCGATAAATGTCTCTTTTGTCTCTATATTCTTTTCGTTTGCTATGTTGTTATTGGAATAAAACTTATTATAAAGACTACATAAATCATAGATAAATTCACAGATATAAGATGTCGTTACATCGTTATAAGATGACGTTAGATTTTTAGGTAATTCCGTCAATTTAATTAGAATATCTAGGACATCATCATTGGGAACCGAATTTATTTTAACATTTTCACTTTCTAATTTAGATAGTAATGATTTAATACGTGTCGTCGTATATACGGCATAAATACCCGTTTTTCCCTCAAAGGATGTAAATTTATCAATATCAAAGATATAGTCAGTTTTACGATATGGCAATAAATCTGCATATTTTAATGTAGCAACTGTTAATTTATTTGCTATATCTATTCTCTCTTGACCAGTTATCTCGACTTTTATTTTTGGTTCAATTTTATCATACACTAGTTGAATTAAAGTTTTTAAACTCATAACTCCCCCATCACGTGTCTTAAATGGCTTGCCATCTGCCCCATTAATAGTTCCAAAACCATTGAATTTTAATTCAACATTTTTTGGAACCAGTCCCGATTTATAGCTTCCACGGAATATTTGTTCAAAGTGAAGACTTTGTCTTTCATCGACAAAATACCAAATAGCATCGGGATTAAAATCTTGCATTCTTTGCATAATAGTTGCTAAATCAGTCGTATCGTAAAGAACAGCTCCATCGGATTTCTTTAATAAAAGTGGAGGCATCTCTTTATTATCATCGGGTTCAGCAATATGCATAATTAATATACCATCACTCATCTCCGTAAGCCCTTTATCGTTTAAATATTTAATTACAGGCTCAGCATATGGATCGGCATCGCTTTCTCCATAGGATAGATCAAAATGACAATTTAAAAAATCATATACGGCTTCGCAATCGGGTTTGCTAGTATCAACAATGTGACGCCATAGGGCTTTTATTCCGGGAACTCCTTTTTGAAATTGTTCCGTATAATTTCTAGCTTCTAAAGCGTATTTTTCATCTTCTTTTTTGCGAGCAGATGCACGAGGATAAATAATACCCAAATCCTCATTGGTAACAGGTGAAGTACTTGGATATTCTCCTTTAAATGATTCATCAAAATATGGCAAATCAGGTTGCATTTCCCTAATCTCACGAATAACTAAACCGATAGGTGTTCCCCAATCTCCCCAGTGAACATCCCCAATTGAATTATCACCAAATACTTTTAATAAACGACGCATTGCTTCGCCAATATTACATCTTAGATGACCAACATGTAATTCTTTGGCAATATTAGCTCCACCGTAGTCTAAAATGATGGTACGACTCTTTTCTGGTTTATCAACAAATATTTCAAAGTCATCTATTCCCTTATTTAGATAATCAATTAATATTTCGTTATTAAATGTTACATTGATGAAACCTGGTCCTTGAATATTTACATTGGTAAAGCGATTATCTAAAGCTGAAACGATAGATTCTGCTATCTCGCGAGGATTTTTTCCATATTTCTTAGCCAATTGCATAGCCACATTAATTTGATACTGACCATACTCTGGCAATTTAGATTTTTCTAATTTTACGTACTCTATATCATAATCTAAAGATTTCATTAAGTCGGTAAGATATTTTTCCGTCTCTAAGATTAAACTCATGATTATTCCTCCTAATTACTTCATTATTTTACCATGAAGTTTATTATTGTCAAACTTATTTTAACATAGAAAAAACAGGTTTCCCTGCTTAATTTCCACTTTTGACATCTAGTTGTAAACTTACCTTTTTATTTTTATCACGCAAAAGAGCAATAAAGGCTTTTATGTTAGAATGAAGATTTGTTAAACATTCTGATAAGTCATCTATGGAATATATGGCATTTAACTCATCCTTATGACTGTTAAAACAGTCTAAATGTCCTGATACATCGTGCATTTGGATATCTATTTGACCGATGCTGTCTAGGAATCTTGATAAATTGTCATTTATTCCGGCGATTAAATTTAGCATAATAAAGGTATACATATTTGCCGTTTTAAACTCATCATATTCAATTCTTAGACTATTGGCATAATAAGACATTAATTTGTTATCTACTTTTGTCGAAGTTATGGATGTTGATAAATATGTACTTTTGAACATATTTATTTGCTCAGTTAATAATTTAGCTTCTCTTGTGTCATAAGCGCTTAATATTTCCAATATACTAGTTAGTTCATTATTAATGCTATCTTTATAATGTTTTAGATAAAGACTAATGGAAAGGTCTGATATATCTTTATCAGATAACCCCTCTTTAATATCAAATAGTTCTAGAATATTAGCACTAGCTAATTCTTTTAAAATTAGTTCTTCGATTTTTTTAATTGCGTCTTGGGAATTTAAATGAAGTTCATCCATTTCATCAACAGTATTTAATACATTGTGATAGACATCTTCAAGCTGGGAAAATAAATCCATATAATTGTAGCATTTATTATTGTCAAATGATAATATAAACTCAAGATATCTATACAGTATTTTGGTTAAAGTTTTATAATATAATTTCTTTTCTTCCGTATTGTTCATAGTTGTACTCCTTTATATCACTAATGATTATTATATATAAAATAAACACAATTTGCAAACAAAAACATAGCTTAGGCTATGTTAATTTTTTAAGGTAGTAAGTAAACTATAATAAGTACCATTTATTTCCAAATATAAAGAGATGTTACCCTTGATATTATGTTTGATGATATTATCGGCACTTAAGTCATAAGCAAAAGTATATTGCGATGTCTTGTTTACCAATAATAAGCGAGCATTCTTTTCAGTAATATCATAAGAGATATATTCTCCGTTAGCTACAACTTGAAATTCTTTTTCGTATACTGGTGCTTCATCAAGACTATCAGAGATATCGTTGGTAATTATCTTCTCACTATTGGTGTATTCGGTTTGATCTATACGTGGTTTAATGCTGTAATTGGCAATTTCGTTGTTATAG
Source organism: uncultured Bacilli bacterium (assembly GCA_910577075.1). Taxonomy (GTDB): domain Bacteria; phylum Bacillota_I; class Bacilli_A; order RF39; family UBA660; genus CAG-582. The sequence goes on along the minus strand of CAJTKV010000035.1, from coordinate 7,189 downwards.
AGATTTAGTGGAGTACCAATAAATGATGATCCGTTAATGTCGAGATTCTTTTCAGTATCTAAATCTACCAAATCTTTTGTTATAGAAAGTATCTTTCCTAGGTAATCTATTTCTAGACGAATATCATGTAGATTATTTTCATGAGAATATTTGGCATTATATCCGACATAGAAGCGATCAGCATATAGTCTTGCAGAACTTATATAGTCTAAATCTAGGTAATATAGTAAGTTGCCATTGTGATCAAAGCCACGGATGTTAGATGATTTATCCAGTTGATTTCCAACCATAAAGTAATGGGTTTTACCGTCTAAATAATCTTTTACCTTTATACCCGATGTGTCAAAGTTATATGAACTTGTTTTGACATCTAATGTGGTCTCTTCGCCGTCCATTTCCAATGTTACGACATTGTTACTGTTAGCAAATAATCCGTATATAGGAATTATATGTTTGCGACTCTTTTCAGCTGTATAGATGAATTTATCATTAATTGATACATTGATACTTTTAAAACTCTTGGTATTAAATATTACAACAGCTGATAAAGGACTTATGTCATAAGGATTAACAATAATACAGGGGTTAGAAAATGTATATTCACCATTTTCACTAGCATCCTTAATTCTTTCATCCATAGCATCTTGTCGCTTTAAAATATTCGTTAATTCATTGTTTTCAATAGTGTTATAGCTTTTAAAATATTTAGAATTATTATTTTTAGAATACGAAGTTACATATTGAGTAACAAAAATCATAGCTATAGCAAATACGACAAATGTCGATATGATAACAACACGATTTACACCATTCTCTTTCATCCTACCACTCTCTATTCTATTAAATATTATACCTTAGTACGCCTTAAAAGTAAATTATTATTTGCATTTGAAAAGTAATCAGCAAATACTGATTACTTAGAATTATATATATTCATAAATTCTTGATAGAGTTTTTCGCATTCTTCCTTGTCCATCTCTTGCAACTTTTCATAGGGATTGGGAATGTTTAAAGCTTGGTATTTTTCACTTCCTAGTTTATGGTAGGGAAGAAATTCAATACGCTCAATATTTTCACAGGTGAAATGTTCTTTGATGTAGTTATTTAAAAGTATTAGAAATTCCTTATTATCGTGAATGCCGGGAACTATGACTTGTCTTATCCAAAACTCTTTATTTAAATCTTGGGCTGTCTTTAAAAATTCCCATACTTTTGATATATTTCCACCGGTTAAGTTCTTAAATCGAACATCGTTAATGTCTTTGATATCAAATATTATTAAGTCTATGTAAGATAGTATTTCTTCATAATTGCCAAGACCGTATCCTGCGGTATCAAGTGCTATGTGAATATCGTCCTTTTTTAAGATTTTAGCTAGTTCAATAATGAATTCTTGGTGGAGCAATGGTTCACCTCCAGAAAGAGTAATACCTCCAGATGTTCCAAAGTATGGCTTATATTTTTTTAGTTTATTTGCTAATTCTTCTGGAGTATAATTATCTCCCTGGCGATGCCACATTTCGGGATTGTGACAGTACTTGCAGCGGAGATGACATTCGTTAAAGAAGACGACGGCTCTTATTCCTGGTCCATCAACAGTTCCGCATGATTCAACGGAATTTATACTGGCATACATCATATTTTCTCATGGAAAGTTCGCGATATAACTTCCTCTTGTTGTTTTCTGGTTAAACGATTAAATCTAACAGCATATCCACTAATGCGAATGGTTAGAAGAGGATATTTATCTGGATTATCCATGGCATCTATTAGCATTTCACGATTTAAAACATTAACATTTAGGTGATGAGCATTTTGAATGAAGTAGCCATCTAATAAAGATACGAGATTTTCAATTTGATCTTGTCTTGTCGAACCTAGGGATGATGGAACGATTGAGAATGTATTAGATACACCATCCTTACAGCAATCTTTGTAATTTATCTTAGCTACACTGTTTAATGAAGCAATAGCACCAGATGAGTCTCTTCCATGCATAGGGTTGGCTCCTGGAGCAAATGGCACACCTGCTTCTCTTCCATCAGGAGTCGCACCAGTTTTAGATCCATATACAACATTAGATGTTATAGTTAATACGGAAAGAGTTGGTTCAGCATGACGATAAGTTTCATGTCTCTTTAATTGTTTTGAAAAATATTCAGTTAAATAGACGGCAATATCATCAACGCGATCGTCATCATTGCCATATTTAGGGTAATCGCCCTCAATATCAAAAGAGGTAGCTATACCATGTTCATCGCGAATTGGTTTAACTTTGGCATATTTAATAGCCGAAAGAGAATCTACAGCTACGGAAAGACCTGCTATACCATAAGCCATATAACGATGAACATCGGTATCATGAAGAGCCATTTGACTAGCTTCATAAGCATATTTATCATGCATATAGTGAATGACATTCATAGCATTAGAATAAATCTCAGCTACTTTATCTAGAACTCTCTCATAAGCTGACTTAACTTTATTATAATCGAGAATTTCATCGGTTATTTTAGGTACTTCTTCTAAGATAACTTCATTTTTTACTTCATCTACTCCGCCATTAATCGCATATAATAAGGCCTTAGCTAAATTACAACGTGCTCCAAAGAATTGCATATCTTTTCCAAGACGCATAGCTGATACACAGCATGCTATTGCATAATCCGATCCATATATTGGACGCATTAAATCATCATTTTCATATTGAATAGCATCGCTTTCAATACTCATCTTAGCACAATATTTTTTATAGGTTTCTGGCAAGTTTTTGCTCCATAGAACTGTCATATTGGGTTCTGGGGCTGGATCTAAATTTGTCAAGGTATTTAAAAGTCTGAAACTTGTTTTATTTACTAGGGAGTGGTCATCGTCTAACATTCCACCCATTGAAGATGTTACCCATGTTGGATCTCCAGAAAATAATTCATCATATTCAGGTGTACGTAAAAAACGAATCATACGTAATTTCATGACAAAATGGTGCTTAAGTGTCTTACTAGTCTTAGTTTTATGACAAATTGATCGATAAGTTCTTGGGCATCTTTCTCGGTTAGATTTCCCTCTTCAATATCACGATTGATGTATATATCCAAGAAAGCATCAACACGACCAAGACTCATAGCTGCCCCATTATTTTCTTTTATAGCTGCTAAGTAACCAAAATACAACCATTGTATAGCTTCTTTAGCATTATTTGCCGGTTTAGAGATATCAAATCCATAAGATGTGGCCATTTTTTTGATTTCTTCTAGGGCACGATATTGCATACTTATTTCTTCTCTTTGGCGAATTAAGTCTTCAGTCATAGTGCCAATAAAGACGTTATCCCAATCATTTTTCTTTTCTTCCATTAGGTAATCAATTCCATAAAGTGCTATACGACGATAATCACCAATTATTCTTCCTCGTCCATAGGCATCAGGTAAGCCAGTTAAAAGACCAGCATGACGAGCAGCACGAATAGTTTTATCATATGCATCAAAGACACCATCATTGTGAGTCTTTCTAAACTCCTTAAAATTAGCTAATTTATCTTTATTCATAGAATATCCATAGACATCTAATTCTTTTAATGCTAGTCTTATTCCGCCGTATGGGTTGACGATGCGCTTCAATGGAGCATCTGTCTGTAAGCCAACAATAACCTCATTATCTTTGTCTATATATCCTGGACCAAAGGAATTTATTCCCGAAAAATTTTCCGTATCAATATCGAGAACATGATCCCTTAATTCTTCCTTTAATAAATCCTCACACTTATGCCATACATTCATAGTCCTTTGAGTGGGCTTGGCTAAGAACGATTCATCTCCTTGATATTCCTTATAATTTAAAGCAATAAAGTTTGCTACATCTATTTTTTCACTCCAATTGCCATCTTTAAATAATCTCCATTCACTTTTCATGAAATCCTCCTACTCTTATTTAATTATATCACGTATAGATTATACTTCTTAGGGCAAAGTTATGAGATTACATGTTTTAGACAACAAAAAAAGATTTTAGCCTGATAAACCAAAATCTTAATGAGTTTAATGAATGAGTATTAATATTTATTATCAGTAAATATCCTATACTCTATAACATTTATGAGTTTTCTTTCTCAATACACGTGTACACTTAGTCGCAGTTATAATCTTTGTTAAAGACATTCGCGAAAATTATAATTCATTAATCAAACGCCTTAAGATTATTTCTAACCATAATTTGATAAGATTAATAGAAAAATAATATGATGAATAGTTAAGTAAATAATCAGAGATTATTTAATGATATTCATAAGAATAATTCCAGATATATTTTTTGGTATAAAAATATGTCTTAAATAGAATCGTTAACTATTCTACTAAGTGATTTTATTATATATCAATATAGATATTATTGTCAATACAATTATTTGATTTTTTTCTATTTTTTAATCAGAAAAATCAAAAATAATTTTATCTTTATCTAGTTTTAATTTGGCATCAAAGGTTTTGCCATTTTTAGAAGTAAATCCTTCAATTTTAGAGGTAATGCCATCTTTAAGTAACTTTTCAGCATTGCTTTTTGATATTGCCCGGTTGCATATGAGGGTATTTATTTTAAATTTGCATTCTTTATAGTTTTTGCAGCCATATGCATAGCGGTTTTTAATGACATCGGATCCACATAATGGACACTTGCCAATAATATCTCCATAGAATCCAATATCTTTGTCTTTTTCGATGGATATATCCTTTTTTTGAAATACCGATGATATTTCATCACAGGCAAGTTTAACCGAATCATTAACAGTTATTTCACTTCGATATACTTTCTTTAAAGCTTGTCCTAATTCACTAGTTTTATATTTATCCATGGATATTTCCATTTGCATTAGTGATTCAATTAAGAATTCGCCATTAGGAAGGATGGTATAGACATCTTTTTTCAAGGCTATATATTCGGATTTTTTGGCATTATCGATTATGCCTGTACGAGTTGCCTCCGTTCCAAGTTCTAATCCCTCAAATATGGCACGATAATCTTCTGAATCATCGTAATCTTCGTCATTCATTTTTTCTTCTAATTCTTTTTTATCCTCTTTAAAAGGATTTTTTAAGTAATTGTTTAGGGTTTCAATGGTATAGTGTTTAGGTGGAGTTGTCTCTTTTTCTTTTAAGGTAAAGTTGATATTTACTTCATCACCTATTTCTAATTTTGGTAGGATTTTATCTTTTGTGTTGGGATCTTCAAATTTGGTCCAGCCGGGTACTAAAATGATGTTGCCCTTTAAGTTAAATTCTTCTAAATCTCCAACTTTTATCTTTATTTCAGTTTTTTCTACTTCACATTCTTCGGCACAGAAAACAGCGACGAAGCGTTTGAAGACAGTTTGGTAAACTAGAAATTCTTCATCCGTTAAATTGTTTTTATTGGGAATTTTATAAGTTGGCGTTAGTGCACTGTGGGATTCTATTTTAGAATCATCAAATATCGTCTTCTTATCTTTAAATTCAACGGGATATCCTATTTGAGATATATTTTTTAGAATTGTTTTAACTTTATCTTTTTCAGCTACTGCTAAGTATTCAGAATTAGTACGAGGATAAGTTAAATAGCCACTCTCGTAAAGTTTTTGAACAATATTTAATGACTTATCCATCGCCATTTTATATTTTTTTCCTAGATAGTTTTGAAGTTTAGTTAGGGAATATAGTTTTGGGGGGTTCATCTTGTCTTTTTTTACTTTTTTGTCAATAACTATAGCTTTTTGAACATTGTATTTGGCGCATAAATCTTGGGCTTTTTGTTCATCTTTTTTATCAAACTTTTCTTTGCTATTGAGTTCGACTACTTCTCCATTAGTAAGTTCATTGCTAGTAAGTCCAAAATATGTCTCTGGTGTAAAATTTTTTATTGCCATATCACGATCATATATGGCTTTGACAATGGGGATTATTACTCTTCCAACACGAAGAAGAGTTCCCGTCTTAAGTGTTGCATAGCGCGTTAAATTTACCCCATAAAGCCAATCAATATAGGTTCTTGCAAATCCTTCATTGGCAAGATTGTCATATTCGGATTCACTTTTCATATCTTTTAAATTTTCACTTATAGTTTCGGGAGTTTGATCAGGTAGCCATAGGCGATACAGGTCTTTTTTCGAAGTTAGAGCATTTTCTATACAAAGACGAACTATTACTTCTCCTTCACGATCAGAGTCACCGGCATTTACTATCTTATCGACATCATCGCGATTGCAAAGTGTTTTGATAATATTAAATTGCTTAAGAATACCTTTATCAACTTCTTTTTTGTTGTCTTTTTTTAAATTAAATTTAAACTTTTCAGGAAAACAAGGAAGGTTATCTAATTTCCATTTGTAATCGGTAACATTCTCTTCGTAATCTTCAATGTCTGCGAGGGTAAATAGATGACCAAAGGCCCATGTTACCAAATATGCGTCGTTGGAATAAAAGCCATCGCATCTTTTCATATTGCCAATTGCACTGATGATATTGCGAGCTAATGATGGTTTTTCAGCAATAATAAGAATCATAACTTTCCTCCGTAATCTATAAGTATATTATAGCATAATTTTTTATTCTTTGATTTATAAGTTATGCAAATAAAAAAGAAGGATCTAAGCTATTCAATCCCTCTTTTATCTACTTAAATTAGTAATTGAAGCAACACTTTTTCCTCTCCAATCATCTATTTGAATAACATCTTGATTGCCAACAGATTCCCATTCAATTACATCTACTGTCCCATTTCCAAATACATGACCCCACTCACTAGTGGCATCACTTCCTTTAGCATCTGCTATTTTACAATGAATAATCGTTCCATCTGATAACGATACATCAATGTTATCGCCAACAGTACCAAATTTAGGGGAAACAGCTACAAGATATCTGTCTTCTATTGTAGCAATTCCTCTATTACTTGTTCTTCCAGAACTATTCCATTGATCAGCTACAGTTCTTTGATTCGTGCCAGAGGTCCACTTTGAGTAAAAACTGTTATAATTGGTATGATTTCTAGTAATGCCTGATTGTCTAACATTTCCTGGTATTGCTATCCCACCTGATGATTGTGGTCTGGTATTATCCATTTTGAAGGCATTCACATCTTCACTTTGCATTATTTGTTCTTCTATACTTGAACTTTCGACTGCTGGAGTTTGTGATGGAGTTTCACTTCCATTTGGTATTATCAA
>CAJTKV010000034.1 GCA_910577075.1 uncultured Bacilli bacterium | reverse complement strand
ATGAAAACTAGAGGAAAGATAGTTAACTTAGATTTAGATTATATAACGCATAAACCTAAGTTGACTATTCAACTTGATAATCAAGAGCTAATAGGTTATGACGAGATAAAGAATTTAGATGATCTAGACATAACAATTGAAAAGCATAAAGAAAAACGTAGTAAATCGCAAAATGCTTATGCATGGGAGCTTATAACACAGCTTGGTAATGTTCTTTCTAAATCAAAAGAAGAAATATACTATCAAATGCTTAAAGATTACGGACAAAGTGAATTAATCAGTGCTTTATCAACAATAGACTTGCATGGTTATTACAAATACTTTGAAGAAGTCGGAAATGGCGAAGTAAATGGCAAAGAATTTACTCATTACAAGATATTCAAAGGATCTAGTGAATTTAATACTTTGGAAATGAAAATATTTATTGATGGAATCATTCAAGAATGTGAAAACGTTGGAATACCAACATTAACAGATGAAGAAATACGAAAGATGAGGTTGATTTAAATGAAAGAATTAACGAAAGAAGAAGTAATGGAACTAAAAGAAGGAACACAATATATAGTTTATAATCCATTCATTGACAATTTAAAGATAGAAATTGCAGGGAAGAAGGACATAGCACATAACAAATATTGTGAACCAAGACTAAAGTTTTATGTGAAAGATTGAAAATAAAATAATTGTTCTTTGAAAACTTAATAAATATTAACTAAGAATATGATATACTTATCTTAAGAATACATCTCCTTGGAGATGTGTTAGGAGGTTTTAAAATGAATGAATCAAATCGTAATATAGAAATATTAAATATGCTAAAAAAGTGGATAGAAGAAGGACAAGTTTCGACGGTTAGACAATATGTCACTTCTACAGAATTTAGCGAAACAGAAAGAAAAGCATTATATGCAAGATGTATAAATGATTTAAAGAAAATAACAGATCTAAGTGATGAAGAATTTAAAAATAAATCAATTAAATTATGTGATGATTATCTAGATTTAGCTAAAGGATATACTTTTTCCAAATCTCAGTATAATAATGAATATAGAAAACGGGTTTACAAGCAATTAAATGTTGACGTTCCCATGGAAACTATGCAAGAATTTGAAAGAGTTCTTATAAAAAATAAGACAAATAAGAAAACAGTTATTATGGAAGCAATAAAAAAATATATTGACGAAAATAAATAAAAAAATTAGATCATCTCTTGACAATATACTATCTAGATAGTAGAATTAAAGTACAAGGAGATGATAATACGAGATTTAAGCAAAATAAAAGATAAGTAGTTATGTTCTTGGCGGAACCTACTTATCTCATTAGTCGAAACTTGCTTAAAACAAATTTCTTTTTGATTATATCAAAGAAAGCCTTTGTTTTCAAGTAAGTTTTGGAAAATAGCCAAATTTATGAGAAAGGAAAGGCTTTTATTTATGAAAGAAAAAATAATTGATATATTTTTCGAAAAGGAAGAGTGGGAAACTTTAAGACCTTATATCAAGGCTGTGGGAAGTCTTGTAATAATAAGTTTAATAATTAGTCTATTATTTATATTCGGAATATAGAAGATTGCTTAGGAGGGCTAAAAATAGTCTTCCTAGCTTCATAAGTAAAAGAAAATATTTATTATGAAAGAAAGTAAGAAAATAATAATAGTTTATACAATAACAGATAGGAAAGAAAAGAGAAAGCCCTTTTATGGGTACGATGTAGAGTATGATTTTTGGTATCTAGTACTTACACCTAAAGTAAACAGATACATTAAAAATTATATGAAAAGAGTGTCGATGGACATAAGAAAATCAAAAAGCTTAACAAAAGATGTAAAAATCAAATTTATAGTAAAAAAATATGAAGGAAGGAAAAGAGGATAATAAAATGAACGAATTGATAAAAATTGAATTAAATGAAAATCAAGAGCCGATAGTCGGAGGAAGAGAACTACACGCAGCATTAGGTATAGAAACCGATTATAGACATTGGTTCACGAGAATGTGTGAATATGGATTCACAGAAAATCAAGATTATGTAAGGGTGGTACAAAAATGTCCTACCCCTGGAGGAATGCAAGATGTAGTTAATCATGCAATAAAGTTAGACATGGCAAAAGAAATTGCTATGATTCAAAGAAACGATGCAGGCAAAAATGTAAGACAATACTTTATTCAAGTAGAGAAGGATTTTAATAGTCCAGAAAAGATAATGGCGAGAGCATTAAAAATTGCCGAAAATAAAATAAATTTATTAACTGTAGACATGAAAGAACTTGAAGATAAATTAGAAGAACAAAAACCAAAAGTTTTATTTGCAAATGCTGTTGAAACTTCAAACACGAGTATCTTAGTAGGAGACTTAGCAAAGTTATTACGACAAAATGGAATAGAGATAGGACAAAACAGATTATTTGAATGGTTAAGGAATAATAATTTTTTAATAAAAAAAGGCGAACGAAAAAATATACCAACTCAAATAGCAATGGATATGGGACTATTTGAAATAAAAGAACGAACAATAAGCGACGCAAATGGAGTTACTAGAATAACAAAAACAACTAAGGTAACAGGTAAAGGGCAGACATACTTTATCAACAAATTTTTAAATACTTAAAGGAGGAATGTAAATATGGAAATAATAAGAAAAGAAGATAAAAAATTAATAATGTCTCAACACGTAGGAGAGGCAACAGTAACTTTGGAATCAGGAGAAAAAGTAACATACGATTTAAGTGCAACAGTGAATGGTTCTCCTATTGTAACTTTTCAAAATGGAGATTACGTAATATTCAGTTGGGAAGATATCATTAACTTAGCTGATAAAGTAAATCAAATGAAACAAGAGCCGAGTGAGAAAGAAGTATTTGATACAAAAGGAGATGTTTTATATCAAATAGCAATGATAAGTTTCTGGAGACATAATGACAAAATAGCATCAATAAATGACCATTTAGGAGAATCATATTCTTATAGTGATTTACAAGATGCTGAAAAATATAGATTAGAAGATGAAAACAGTTTACTATCACAGGCAGTAATGCAATTACAAAAAGAATTGAAACAAAGAGACGATGTCATTGAAAAAGCAATAAATAAATTGAATCATATTATAGATTATTTAGATAAACAAGATATGTTTCACAATTATGAAAGTGAATTATTAGAAATACTAACCAAATACAAAGGAGATAGTAATAGATAAAGTATTAGGAGATGATGAAAGTGAAAAAAGATGAAATATTTATTGATTGGTTAGAACTAACAGCTGAATTAATAGAAAAATATAAATTAGATAATATATCCGTAAAAGTTGAGGGTGATTTTGTGATAAGCAAAGAATTCACCACTAGCTATAAAGAATATGTAAAAATTAATGCTAAAAGTGACAACAATGTTATTATCCAAAATGAATATTATGATATATTGCAGACTAATGAAGATAAGGAAGTGAATTGAGATATGATTAATTCAATATTAAATAATAATGACTGTATAGTTAAAATAAAATCTAAAAGAGAATATGATTATATGATTCAAAATAAGGAATTACAAGTAAAAGGGAAGAGCAAATATGAAAATTATTGGCTATTAGAATATTTGCCTAGAAACAAAGAATTTTATGTTATAGATGATAGTTCTTCAAGTTATGAAGATGGAGAACCAACGTTCAGTTTTACCATTGCTACAACCTACAAAGGTATGTATTTTGAAATATCATGTTGGGGTTAATTTATTAGAAAAGGAAATGAAGGATATGACGACTAAAGAAATGTATTATACAAGAAGTAGTACAGGAACGATAATATTATGTAAAAGTGGTAATTTAAATCCAGAAGAATATGTTAAATGTTGCCAGCAACAAGGATATGATGTTATAAAAGCAAGTTACAACATAATTGATTTAATTGAAGAAGGAGACTATGTTAACGGTTTTAGAACAGAAATAATCTTTGATAAAGATGAAAAGTATTTAGGATACAAAATAGGAGCTTGTTACATTCGTTTGGGACAACTTGGTATTAGGTCAATAGTAACAAAAGAGAAATTTGCATCAATGAGTTATAAGGTAGGTGAATAGATATGGATAATGAAAAGTATATTGAAAAATATTTAAAAGATAGCCTACACAACATAATTGCAATGAATGTTGATGCAGAAATAAATAAAAAGGTTCAAGAGTTTCAAAATCAACTTATAGATAGAAGAGATCAATATATTGCAGAAATAATGAAAGGTATTCGAATAATGCATGAACAAGAACCATTGACTAATACTATGAATTATAGAATTGTTTTCGAAAATATACAAAGAATAGAGGTGTAAATATGTTAAAAATAAAAGATGACGTAGATTTAAAAGAACTAGAAAAATTTGGAATAAGAAGAAAAGTAAACAAAATGTTTGATATTTTAACAGGAGAACCTATAATAAGTGTTTTATATACAAAAGGAGATATTTCTTCAGGCATTTTTATCAATGAAAATAAAATTATTAGATGCGCACAAGATGATATTTTGTACGATCTAATAAAAGCTGACTTAGTAGAAAAGGTGGAAGAATGATATGGAATTATGGATAAGAAGCCAAGATAAAATGAAATTGGTTAAAGTTGATTATACAGAATACAATTATTCAAGAACAACTAATATAAATAGTGCTAACATCGATTATCATAAAATAATCACATTTTATGGAGATAATTGTATAACATTAGGCACATACAAAACAAAAGAAAGAGCATTAGAAGTGTTAGATGAGATACAAAGTTTAATAGAAACTAATTTTGAATGTTGTTATAACAAAAAAGTTGATGCTTATTTTGATTGTAATGATGTTTATGAAATGCCAGAAGAATAGGACTGTAAATGAAAAAAGTTAAATATAAAGGATATGTGATATCTCAAGCATTCAACAAACACATAATGATTACTAAAGATAATAAAATGGTATTTCATGCAAGTACAACAAAAAGATTTTCACGAAAAGAATTAAAAGGAAAAGTAGATTGGTTTATAAGATTTTTTGAAGAATAGGAGGATTATATGGTAGAAATAAAAAAGGAACTAACTATAGTTGATGCATATAGGGAACTTAAAGGAATAAATAATCGTATTGATGTCTACAAAACATTAAGAAATTCTACATATGATATTAAGCCAATTAAACTAAAAGAAATTTTAGTTAGTGGGGGAAGGCATAATAACGAAGCACTTTTAAATGCTTTAGTAAAAAAAGATGAATATACAGAGGAGTTATATAGATTATATGAGTTGAAAAATATGTATGAAAGATTTATTCTAGAAGAAATAGAAAGATTAAAAGGCGTACAACAACCAATAATAGTAGGATTCTTAAAAGATTACGAAAAATGGAGTTGGAAAGAAATCGAGAAAGTATTGAATTATTCTGAGAGACAATTGAGAAGGTATTATGATGAATACAAAATAAATAGGAGTTAAAATGGAAGAAGAAAATAAATATAGTGTATATGTTCATATTAATAAAAAAGATGATTATAAAGCTTATGTTGGAATATCTAAAAATCCTAAAAAACGATGGAGAAACGGAGAAGGTTATAAAGGACAAGATAAATTCTACTATGCAATAAAGAAATATGGATGGAATAGTTTTCAGCACATTATTTTATTACAAGATTTAAGTTTAGAAGAAGCTTGGGCGAAAGAGAAAGAATATATTAAAAAATATGATTCAATCAATGATGGCTATAATGTTCATGAAGGAGGACAATTTACTGTAACTCCAGAAATGCTTAAAAAAGGATATATAACAAAAAAATTAAAGAACAGCAGTGTTATTATTTCCTCAGAAAAAACAGATAAAACAATTAGTTTCGAAAGTGTTGCAGAGGCTTCTTTAAAAACGGGAATATCAGAGCATTGGTTTTATATGCTATATAGGAAAGAAGTTAACGAGCCAGATGGATTTTTTATTACGTTTGGTATAGATTATTTTCACTAAAAGTTATCAATTTTATCAAGATGTCCGGTTTTGTCAAAAAATATGAGTTAAAATAGTATTATGGAGAGATTGCAAGATATTGTGTATTTCTCATAAGGTCTTAGATTCGGATAAGGCTCCTTTCTAAAAATAATTTGTGGGTACTATCTATTTATAGGTAGTACAAAGACAACATGTAAGAATAAGAAGTTCGATTCTTCTTACCGTAGGATAGATAATCTTATGGCTTGCAGCAATGTTGTCCTTGTAGTACTTATAAAAGAGTACATAATATATTGGGATATAGCCGAACTAAAGGCGCGTGATGGGGTTCACGTGGAGGTAATAGTAATCGATTAGCTATCGATTGAATAACTCAACTGCAAGGTAAAAGCTTGCTATCCCAACCAATTCATCGAGAAGTAGCTTAATAGGCAGAGCACTTGCCCTGGGAGCAAGGTAGTGTACGTTCAAGTCGTACCTTTTCGACCATTTGAAATTAAAGAACTAGAAGATAGTTCTTTTTATTATGGATAGAAAGAAGAGAGATAAATGAAAGCAATAATTGATAATAAGATATATGATACAGAAAAAGCTACAAATATTTATGAATTTAGGAGGAAATGCAAAGGCTCTGAATCGGTGTTTTTTCCAGGTAAGTTTTTTGTTTATTGGACTAATGTACAAATATATAAAACAAATAAAAATAATTATTTCTTACATTACGATGAATACGATAATTACAAAGAGAAAATTGAAACGATAACAGAAGATGAAGTTAAAGAAATAATAAAAAAATTAGAACCAGATAAATATATAAATCTATTTGGAACGATAGACTTGGAAGAAGCTTAATTAATGAAAAAGAATAAGAAGAAAGAAACATACAACCTATGCTTTAGATATAGCAATTGTAAGCTATGCCCTAAATCATCTAAATGTGATAGTGAGGTAGTTAAGCCTAGGTTAGAAGAAAAAGGAAAGATTATTAAGTTAATAATTAAGAAATAAAAGAATTACTTGATTGCAAGAAGTAATTAAATAGAAGATGGTGATGATATGGCAAATGAGCAAAATTTAAAGCCAAAAACAACTTTAAGCAAAGAAGAAGCAAAGAAAATGGGCTCAAAAGGTGGTATTGCTAGCGGTAAAGCTAGAAGAGAAAGAAAGGCCATGAAGGAACAATTGGAAATATTATTAAATATGCCAGTAACTGATTCTAAAGTAAAAAATAAAATAAAGAAAATGGGTGTTGAAGAAGATGATATGAATAACCAAATGGCAATAACTACTGCACTTTATTTAGAAGCATTAAGTGGAAATACAAAAGCATACGAGTTGATTAGAGATACAATAGGAGAAAAACCAATTGATAAGATAGAAAATATCACTCCACCAGTAATAAATATTCAAAGACCTAAAGAATGATAAATCCATATGATTTAATTGCTAAGCACTTCTATGATTTATTAGATGATGTATTAGCACATAAACATACACATTATTGGATAAAAGGTGGACGTGGTAGTACCAAATCAAGTTTTATAGGTTTAGCAATTCCTTTACTTATGATGATAGATGCTCAAAATGGTGTCTATTCAAATGCTGTAGCTTTAAGAAAGGTTGGAGATACATTAGCAGATAGTGTATATGCTCAATTGCTATGGGGTATAGAAATGTTAAGAGTATCAGATTACTGGGAACCTAAAATAAGCCCCTTGAAACTGATTTATAAACCTACAGGACAAGAAATAAGATTTAGAAGTTGTAATAATAAAGAAGAACATAGAAAGCTAAAATCAACTAAGTTTAAAAAAGGTTTTTGTAAATATGTTTGGTATGAGGAATTAGATGAGTTCTTTGGAATGGAAGAAATAAGAAGTATTAATCAATCATTATTGAGAGGTGGGAGTGATTACGAAGCTTTCTATTCATATAATCCACCTAAAATGGTAAGTTCATGGGTTAATGCCGAAGTTATTAATGTTAGAAAAGATAGATTAGTTCATTCTAGTACATATTTAGATGTTCCTAAAGAATGGCTTGGGGAAGAATTTATTATTGAAGCTGAGCATTTAAAGAAAACAAATGAATTAGCATATAGAAATGAATACTTAGGAGAAGCTACTGGAACAGGAGGAGCAATATTTACTAATTTAGTAATAGAACAAATTAGTGATGAAGAGATAAAGAAATTTGATAATATTTTAGATGGCAATGACTTTGGTTACGCAGTAGATCCGAATTGTTATCTACAAATGCATTATGATAAGACACGTAAGTGCCTATATATATTTAATGAAATATATAAAGTAGGTATGAGCAACAAGCAATTAGCTACTGAAATAAAGAAAAAGAAAATAGGACATAGTTTTATAACTTGTGATTCAGCTGAACCTAAAAGTATAGCAGAATTACAAAGCTATGGTTTAAGAGTTAAAGGAGCTAAGAAAGGACCTGATAGTGTGGATTACGGTATTAAATTTTTACAACAATTAGAAAAAATAGTGATAGATCCTGTTAGATGTCCTAATACGGCAAGAGAGTTCAACGGATATGAATACGAAAAAGATAAATACGGCAATTTTGTTAGTAAGTATCCAGATATAAACAATCATTCAATAGATAGTGCAAGATATGCAATAGAAGATTACACAATTAGAAATAATTGGGAGATTAGTAATAGGAGAGTGTTATAATGAAAAGTTATATTTTAATAACAGACAATTGTGAAAGTTATGTTCATGATGTCTTATGCAGTTTGTTACCATTAGAAGAGAATGAAGAATTAATTATATTTGATAACTTATCTACAGATAATACTGTACCAAACATAGTTTCAACAATAGATCCTATGATGTGGTTGGATGAAAAAGCAAGATATCGATTTTATATAAATACAAAAAGAGAAGAAATAGAAGTTATTAAAAAGAAAGCATTATCTATTGCTAAAGGTAATGCTATTTTTATTGATAAAAAAGAAAAATTTGATATAAGAGAGGTGTTAAAAGATGTTAAGAATTAGTGAGTTAGAAACAATTACCGACAAGAATAATATTCAAGAGACTATTCCAAAACTTATGAAAAAGATTCATCCAATTTTAGAAAAAAGACGTAAATTACATAAAATATATTCTCGTGGAGGGAATGAATCAAAAGTAATGTTTTCGGAAAACAAAGATAAAACAGTCGTGTCATATGAAAAGTTCTTGACTGATATTTCAAGTGGCTATTTAAGTGGTGCACCTGTATATACTGTAGACTGTATCATGGATGAAAAAAAGAAAGAAGTTCTTGAAAAAATATTTGATAAAGAACTAGGTGATGAAGAATATAAAAATCAGATGGAGATGATTATCAAGTATATTGCTAATTATAATGATGACATTACGGAAAACTATGATTTAATTCATAACATACTAGAGATGACAGCTTGTTATGAAATTCTTTATGAAAACGAAGATAATGAAATGGTTTATTCAAAATATAGCCCTCTTGATACAGTAGCAATATGGGATTATTCAATACCAGCAAACTTATTAGCAATTGTAAGAATGTGGGAAGAAAAGAATATTAATGATAAAACAATATCCAAGGTCGAAATAACAGATAAATATGGAACCAAGACTTATTCTGTTACTGAAAATTATAAGGAAGTAAAAGAAGAAGATAATGATAATCACGATTGGGGAGATGTACCAGCAATCGTAGTTGAAGTTGACTTTGCTATATTTGAATCATGCGAAGATGAAATAAAAGCTTATGAACAATTAATTCAGAATATAAGAAATACATTTCAATATAACGATAGTGACTGTAAATTGCATTTTAGTGGATATGTTCCAGAAAATCAGTTGATAATATCCGAAATAGTTGTTGATAAAGAAACGAATGAAGAAAAAGAAATATTTAGAGAAAATCCTGCTCGAATAAAAGAGGATGAATTGTTGATGAAAGCAAAAACAATTTATACACAAGAAAATGGAGATGCAGAATGGTTAACTAAGCCTTTAGATAGCAACGGAGCTGTTGAAATATTGAAAATATATACAAATCTAATGTTTCAATTAGCAGGTATTCCCAACACAAGTGATTTAGCTTTTAATAGTGCAGATCTAAATGCTAGTGCTATAGATAGAAAATTCTATATCATGAATATGATGACAGCTAGTGTTATAGCACAATTAAAGAAAGCATATTTAAGAAGGTGGGAATTAATCTTTGGTCGAATCAATTTAAAAAATGATACAAATTACGATTTTAGAGATATAAGAATCGAATTACCAAAGAATTTACCAGCTAATGATGATGAACGTATTGATAGTATGTTAAAGTTACAAGGAACTATATCAAATCAAACCATTATTGAAAGCATAGGTTATGACTATCTAGCAGAAAAAACTAAGATGGATAATGAATCAGAAGATAATATGTTGAAGAATATTGAAAGAATGTCTTTGTTAGAACAAAACGGTGCAGACATAGAAGAAACAACTATTCAAGAGCAAACAGGTAAAGAAGAAATTAAGAAAGCAAAAACAGATGACGAAATAATGAAAGATATAGAAGAGGATAAATCAAAAAAGAAAGAAGAAAAGTAGGTGTTATAAATGTCTAATGAAGATATACTTAATAGGAGATGGCAGAAGACTGATAAAACATTAAAAGAATATTTAGCTAAATTTCAAGAATTAAGTAGATTAACATTAGATGATATATGTGATTTATTTGATTCACTTGATATAGTATATAAAGATATAAATAAAAGAATTTCATTAAATGAAGAGAAAAAGCTAAAAAGAAAAATAAATCAATGGAATGAAGATGGTATTCTTATTGGATATTTTCTCTTTTTAGTTGAATCAAAGAACAAATATAGTTATGCTGATATGATAGAAATACTTTTATATGGTTTATATATGCAACAATATCAACGTATTCAAAAATATGGTAAGAACGTTTTTAATATTGTAGCGAATGACATTTATGATCAAGCAGTTCAAGATATAGGAAAAGAACCAAAGAAGTTTAGTCTTACTTGGGAAATGATTCAAAGTCTTTTATGGATTCCCACTTATAATAAAAGTTGGAATGATTATTTGTTATTATTAACCATGACTAATGTTCAAGAGAGTTATAAAGATATATTATCAAGTATTCAAAAAAACAAATTAAATAAAAATGCTTTAAATTCATTATTAAAAAAGCAGATGAATAGAATCATTTGTGTTAATGATGATAAATTTAGTGGAGTACTAAACGATACTGTTAGAGCATTAGCAAACGAGGTATATATAGAACCATTTAAAGAAGATAAAACATTACAAGTAAGATTTATTGCTGAAATAGATAAACGTAGCACAGAGATGTGTTTAAGCATGAATGATATGCTTTTCTATGTTAATGATTGGAACGAATTTACAAGATATAGTGATATTGATAAAAGAATCGTGAATTACAAAGTATATGGGTTAGAAAGAGGTATTAATCTTCCCCCTATAACGAATCACTTTCATTGGTGTAGAAGTACAATCACTTATTTAATAGATAACACACTAGAAACAAATCATATTAGAGAAGAATTATATATCAAATTGAGTGATATTGAACAATATATAAATTATATTGATATATTAGGTGAAGAAACTGTTGGATCAATTGAAAATTTTACTAAAATAAAGTATAATAAAGACACATTTGAATGGGAAAGTTTAAAAGTTAAATATAGAAAATTAAATACAGTTATATCTGGTGCAAGAAATACTGGTAAAATAAAGACTGAGGCAACTAAACAGCGTCATGCAGATATATTTTATGAGTCAGTTAGGAAACGTACAGGAGATGCTATAAGAATTAGTAATAATACGAAGTGGTCTGTTGAAGATGTGGAAAAGATAAGAAATTATATTTTCATTGATAAACACAAATTGATGAATGGTGAAAAAAGATTTGATTCTAACTATGATATGGCAGTATCTTGGCAAAGATTAAATGACGGCCATGATATAAAAGATTATGATTTAGTATTACTAGAGCATGAATATTATGAAATGACTTTAGTCGAAAAAGGATATAGTCAATATGAGGCACATATAGAGGCTACTAAAAAATATAATTATGCTAAAGGAGCGGATGAATATAATGATAGAAGTAAAAAATCTTAGATTAGATAATGATTTAGTGTATTTTAGTTATAAAAGTGACTTAGATGATTGCTTTAAAGATTTAACATATAATATTAAAACTGATGAAATTGTAGAATCAAAAGAAGAAATAAGTGATGTTAAACTTAATTGTATTTATCATGCAATTAATGAAATAAAAACGCAGATAAAAAGCAACAAATTAAAAAAGGAATTTTATACGATGTGGTATTAGACATTCAACAAGAATGTCTTTTTAAATGCTACTAAATGGTAGCATAAGAGTAATAATATATATTTTTTTATTATTCTTATGGTGCCATTTGGTACTAAACCGGTAGAAATATCGGTTTTTTGTTTGGATTAGTTACCCTAAGTAACAATTTGGATAATTTCTATCCGTAAAAGAAAGGAAGGTTATCATGGAAGATAACGAAAATGTGGTAAGTTCTACCGAAACAGAACAAGTAGAGGAAACTACTGAAAAAGTCCAAAGCGAAAGTACTTCTAAAGAAAAGACTTATACAAGAGATGAGGTCAATAAAATGATCCATGCTGAGAAAGAGAAAGTCAAACAAGAAGTAACTAAAAAACTTGAAGCAGAAAAATCTGAAGCTGAAAAGTTAGCAAAGATGGATACGGAACAAAAGCTTAACTATGAACTAGAACAAACAAAAAAAGAACGAGATGATTATAAAAATCAAATAAATTCTTTAACCTTGCAAAATGAAGCACATTCTTATGCTGAAAAGAAAGGTTTACCTTTAGGATATATCAAAGATATTGATTATTCACGTGAGACAGCTGAAAGTATCAAAGAAAAAATTAATAATCTTGCAAGTTTGAGAACTCAAGACATTACAAATTCATTAAATGAAAAATTAAAACAAAAAAGTCCTAAAGCTGTGGATTCAAAAACAGAAGTTGAAGATCCGTTTATCAAAGGCTTTAAGGAATATAAGAAATAATTGAAAGAGAGATGGTTAATATGGCTATAGATTTAGCAAAAAAATACAGTCCATTAGTGGACGAGACTTTCCAAACAGAAAGTAAAAGTTCTTTAGTAGTTAATAGCGATTATGATTTCGTAGGTGCAAAATCGATTGCAATTTATTCAGTTGGTACTGCCGAATTAAATGATTATGGTAGAAATACAGAAGGTACTTCAAGATATGGTACTCCTAAGGATTTATCAACCGATATTCAAGAAGTTCAAATGGAAAAGGATAAATCTTTTACATTTGTAGTTGATAAAGCCGATGAAGATGAAACTTTAGGAGCATTAAACGCAGGTAAAGCTTTAGCTAGACAAATTAACGAAGTAGTAATTCCTTATGTAGATAAGTATGTTTACAAAAAGATGGCAGACAATGCAGGTGCAACAGTTGAGGAAACTATTGATAAGACAAATGCTTATGATTCTTTAGCAAATGCAAATGCTATTCAAGACGAGGCTAGTGTTCCAGAACAAGGTCGTATTTGTGTTGCTAATCCAATGTTTGTAAAAAATCTAAAGGCTGATGAAAGAGCAGTACTAGATACTGAAGTCGGCCAAGAAATGAGAATTAAAGGTGTCATGGGAGAAATGGATGGAGCAATGATTCAAAAAGTACCTACAAGACTATTACCTGAATTAGTAAATTACATTTTGGCTCATCCAGTTGCTACCACTTTTGCAGCTAAATTAGCAGAATATAAAATTCATACTGATGCTCCAGGTGTAAGTGGTTCATTAGTAGAAGGTAGAGTTTACTTCACAGCCTTTGTTAGAAATAACAAAAAAGCAGCAATCTTCGTATCTAAAAAGAGTGCTTAATAGAAGGGAAAGTTAAAAATGAAAAAATTTGAAGATAAAAAAACTGGAGCAATTTACGAAGCAAATACTCCAGCAATAATTGAAATCTTTGAAAAAGATTCTAATTATGTTGCAATAGATTCAAAGAAAAACGATGAATCAAAGAGCAAAAAAAATAAAGATTCAAAGAAAAACGATGAATCAAAGAATTCAGAAGAAACTGAGGAAGTCGTAGAGACTAAAGAATAGGAGGTGTTTACATGGAAAAATTAGTTGAACAGTTAAAAAAAGATTTAGCTGAAAACTACCATGAAGACGATGATGAGGTAATAAAAAACACAATTGAACACTATACACTTATTGCCTCTCATGCCTCTAATAGAAGTAAAGAAGATGAATTACTTAAACCATATATTTATAATACTGTAAAAGAAGCTTTTTTGAGAAGAGGAGATGAGGGAAAAACATCTTCAAACGAAGGCGGATTAAATTCTAGTTACACTGATATTGAGGAAAAACTTAGAAAAGATGTTCGATGTATAAGAAGAGGTAATTTTTGAATGAAATTAGTAAATCTTAAAACATGTTATGTTTATAAATCCAGTATCGTCAAATATGATGGAGAGATTAATAAACAATGGATATTTAAAGATAAGTATAAATTAAATGTTCAACAAGATATTAGTGAATTAGATAGAACAGAGGCAGGAATTATAAATTATGACAAAATTAAAATAAGATTTGATTATGATGTGCCCATTGATAAAGGAGATGGGATTTCACTTATTAGTGATAATTGTATACCTGAATATGTCGTTACATCTAAGACAAAAGTCGGAAAATGCACTACATGTATATGCGAGGTAAATCACAGATAATGGATGCAATTATAAAAAGAAAATCTTATTCTAAAAGCATCATTAAAAATATTGAAAAGAAGTTGCCAAGTGCAATGGAAGCACTTATGGAATTTGCTAAGAAAGAGGCATTAAAGAATAAAAGAGGAGATAAAGATTCAAGTCTTATCCTTTTTGAAATAACGGTTCAAAATGGGGAAGTAACTGGAAGACTATATACCAATTTTGATTATGCTTTATTCTTAGAATATGGAACAGGAACAAAAGCTGAAATGTCACATATAGGGCATACAGAAACGTTTAAAGAGAGTGGATATACATATTGGTATTTGCCTAAAGAATTAGCTGATTCAAGAGGATTAGATATTAATTCAAGTAGATTAATTAATATTAAAGGCGAATTATTTTATATTATGTATGCTACTCAACCTTATCCATTTATGCGACCAACAGCATTTGAATTAGAAAGTAAAGCAACAAAAATATTTGCAGAAGCATTAAAGGAGGATTAATATGCATGAATTAACGGTCGAAGACTTTACCAGATTCGTTATTAGAAAAATCGAAACTATTATAAATAATGTAGTCTTAAATAATCCAGATAACGAGGAAAATTTTCCGTTGGCAGTTGTTAATAGTCCTATGGAGTCAATAAGAAAAGTTGAAGATAATGTTCCAATATATAAAAGATTTTCAATTAATGTAGAGCATTGGGCTAATTCAAAATATGAATCTATGAAGAAGTATCAAGAAACAAACGAATTGTTGAGAAAGTATAACTTTATTCCCATTGGTACTCCTACAGATTTATATGATATGGCAACTCAAAAATATCGATATGGTATAAGATATGAAGTCAATTATAATGGTTTAACAAATTCATTTGAAAGAATTAAATAGGCACTAAATAAATAGTGCTTTTTATTATGAAAGGAATGAGGAAAAATGGAAGGAAATACTCCAAAAGTAAGTACATTAAGTACATTATGGTATGCAGATACCTTAACTGGTGAAAGAACACAAGTTGCTTATGTTCAAGAAATACCACCATTAAAGAGTGCAAAAGAAGCAATAACTTACAATGCACTTGATTTAGATGAAGAGCAACAAGCAAAGGGAAGTAGAAAAGCTGAGACACTAACTATTCCATTGTTATTTACTGAAAATCAGCACGATAAACTAAAAGAACTTGCAGATAGTGATAAAGAGTATCAATGGTTTATAAAATTACCTGACTCAACAGCATCTACACCAGGAAGTCCTTTAGTATTCTATTTCACTGGAGCATGCGATCTAGGGTTAGATACTATTGCAATTGATGATTTATTAAAAGAAAACTTAACTATTTATAGAAGTAGTAAAGTATCTGAAACAAAGGGGTTCCCTACAAAATAGTAGGACCTCTTTTTAATTAAAAAAAAGGAGAAATAAAAGATGGTAACATTAAAATCAAAAGTAAAAAATAAAGAAGGAAATATTGAAGAAGTAGATATCTTTTTAGTTCCCAAAACTAAAAAAGTTATTGTATTAACTGAAAAACTCAAAGCGAAAAGTTTGAACGATTTACTGTTTAAAGGATTAAATGATGGAAATTTAAACGTTCTAGCAATAGTTATTCAAGCATTCGCAGAAAAAGAAGATGGATCACAAGCTTTCTTTTCGTTAGAAAATGTATATGAATTCATTGATGATTATGTAGCATCAAATAATTGCTCATATCAACAATTATTTGAAGAGGTAATAAAGGTAACAAATGAAATGGGTTTTTTGAAAGCCAAAATGGAGGAAACGAAGTTAAATGGCGAAATCAAAAATCCGATATCAAGCATCGATTTGAACGAGATAATAGCGAATTCAGCACAGAAAGCCGTAGAGACTATAGCAGAGGAAGAGTTCAGAGGTTACAAGGGCTAGATTATATAGATTTAATTTATGATATAGAACCTAAATGTTATCAATATGGTATGTTGCCTAGTGAATTTTGGAATTGCACTTATAGAGAATTGTATCAATATGTAAATTCCAACTCTTTGCAAAGAGAAAAAGAATACAAAAAACAAATAGTACTATTTGATGCACTAGGTAACAAAATTATTGATGTTATAGGTAGAAGACATCCACAAAATATTAGTTTGGTTAATCATACTTTTAAAGATTTATTTGAAGAAGAATTAAAACCTCATCAACAAACTATAGAGGAGCAAATAAGAAATTTACGAAGTAGGAAATAATCTACCTATCAAATCTTATGTGAGAGGAGGTAAATAAGTGGATAATAAGCAGATATTAGAAGAAATAGATATAATTGTTAGGGCTAAGGTAAACGAGGCTAGAAATGATTTAAAACGCGTAAGTAAAGATACTACACAAATGGTTAATTCAATTTCTAAAGATATTAAAAACTTAAAAAATACTTCTTCTTTAGATTCTTTATATGATGGAATTAGCGAATCAGTTAATAATATGAAACCTTCGATTGAAGAAGCTAAAAATAAAATTACTGAATTACAAGATAAGATAGAAGATATCTCATCAGCTAAAGATGGTAATATCTTTAAGGTTGATGAAATTAGGAAATATAAAGGTCAAGTTGAAGATTTAAAAAAGAATCTTACGAGTTTAAACGGAGAAGATGTATCTTTAGATTTAAATTATGAAGAACTTGAACAACAATTAAATTCGTTAGTCCAAGAGCGAGATGCTTTGGTTGATAAATTTAGAAGTAATAATTCCTTATTCAGTGATGAAGATGATAAGAGATTAGATGAATTAGTTCTTAAAATTCGTGATATTGAAAACGAGATGTTGGCAATACCTAAGGATACCTCTTTTGAAATAAAAGGAGAATCATCTTTTGATAATGACTTATCTATACCAGAAATAGATATGAGTAATTCTCGAGACGAGATAATTAAAACCAAAGATGAAGTCTATTCATTAGAAGAACAATTAAAAAATTTCGATTGTTTAACAATACGTGAGCAAATAAAAGTTGTTGGAATGCAATTACAACAAACATTTCCTCAAATCAATTCACTAGTTAATGAATTTCAAGAGAGAATCAAAGATACTGGTTCAGTGTTAGGATTATTTGTATCATCACTTCAAAAGGTAAGCAGTTTTGGTAAAACTATGGGTTCAAAACTTATTAATCCGTTTATTAAGTTAAAAACAACAGTATCAAGTGCATTTACTAGTGTATTCCAAACCGTAAAAGCTAAAATTGGTCCTTATGAAGGCATAATGAAAAATGTCGGTAAGATATCAAAAAATGCTTTTGTACAAGCAAGTTCTGAAATAAAAGTATATGCCAATAAATTTAAGGCACCAATTAATAAAGTAAAAAATTTAATTAAACACTTAAAAGATTTAAAAAAGGAAAAAGGAGAAAAAGAATATGGTAGTGATTTTGTAAAAGGAATGAGTTCTAGCTTTAAAGCAGGAATAAAATCTATTAAGAAATTTGCATTATCATTATTAAGTATTCGTACAGCTTTTAGTGCAGTCTCTAAAGCAGCACAGGCTTATTTGAGTTTTGATTCTCAATTATCAGATTCAATCCAAAATTCATGGAATGTTTTAGGATCATTGTTAGCACCAGTATTAGAGTACGTAGCAAGTTTATTTAGTAAACTAGTAAGTATAGTAGCAACATTTGTTAAAGCCCTATCAGGGGTTGATTTAGTAGCTAGAGCAAATAAGAAATCATTAGATGCTCAAACAAAGTCGGCAAAGAGTGCAAGCAATCAACTAGCTAGTATTGACGATATAGATGTTTTAAACACTAATGGAAGTGGAGGAGAATCAACAACATTAACAGTTGAAGAAATAGATATCACACCGTTAGAAGTATTTATGAACAAGGCTAAAGAAATACTATCAAAAATTTTTGAACCTTTTCAATTAGCTTGGGAAAATGTCGGTAGTGGAGTTATTGATGGAATTGTAAATGCTATAACTGGATTACAAGACTTAGGTACTTCTGTTATGTCTAGCATTTTTGAAGTATGGACTAATGGTACAGGTCAAGAAATTATTGAAAATATAATCTTAGTTTGGACTGATTTGTTAAACATCATAGGAGAAGTTGCTACAGCAATATCTAATGCATGGAATAATGCAGATACAGGAACGAACATCATTCAAACAATAGCTAATTTCTTTAAAGACATTCAAAAATTCTCGTTGTTAATAACTGACAGTTTATTAAAATGGGTAGTAAGTGAAGAATTCCAAGAAGCTTTAAATAAAGTTTTTGAATTTATTGGAGACATATTTGAGATTGTAGAAGATGTAGCTAGTTGGACCTTAGAAATGTACGACAAATACTTGAAACCTGTAATTGACGATAAATTATTACCAGCTATAAATGATATTATTACAGCCCTAAGCGATGTTTGGAATTTCGTAAAGCCATTAGTAGTCGATTGGATAATCCCATTAATAAAGAACCAATTAGAGCCTATTATAAAAGGATTATGCGATTTTATTGGTGGAATAATAGATATCGTTTCAGGAATAGCGAAATTTGTATCAGGAGTATTTACTGGTAATTGGAAGAAAGCATGGGAAGGAATTAAGAAAATATTCAAAGGAATATGGGATTCTATTTCAGCTATAATTAAAACTCCAATAAATACAGTCTTATCAGGTATTGAATTTATGGTTAATAAACTTATAGGTGGATTTAATAAATTAATTAAGTCTATTAATAAAATTAGTTTTGATGTTCCTGATTGGATTCCAGTTATTGGAGGTCAAAAATGGGGATTCAACTTAAAAGAATCTAAGGAGATATCTATACCTCGATTAGCTAAAGGAGATGTTGCTTATGAAGAAACTCAAGTAATTGTAGGAGAGTATGCAAATGCTCGACATAATCCAGAAATCATATCGCCAGTTAGTATGATGGAAGATACATTTGATAGAGTTTTATCAAATCACGATTCTGATGGCAATCGTATTGATAGACTAGTTATTAATTTAGCTGGTAGAGAATTATTAAATGAAATGATTGATGAAATAAACGAAGAAAGTGCACGAAAAGGTGTAAATGTAGTTAAGGAGAGATAAAGATGGTATGGAAATGTAGTGGTGTAACACAAAAATCACCATCAAGTTTTGATATTGATATAGACGATTTAGATGTCAATTCACATAGAAGTCCAGTAAATGCTTCTTTAATTGACAAAACACTAGCAAAGGGGCTTGTAAAAGCCTCTTTTTCTTTTAAATATTTAACAGAAGAAGAAGCAGAGGAATTGATTGCATTAACTTGGCAAAATCCAATGAAATTAGAAATTAAATGCCCAATACTAGGTGGTAAGACTTTAACAGCTGATTTTAGGTGTGCCAAGCGTAAATGCAAAATGATTTCTACTGATGAAGTAGAACAAAGCGAGAAAACCAAATGGGAAGTATCTTTTTCCGTGTCGCAAAAGAAAAAAGTAAAGGGGCAATAGTATGGCTTATAAAACAAGTAATGAATATAAAAAATACATTTATAGCGAAGATAGTGAACATTCCTTAGATATAATCATCAATGGTATTACAATAAATAATGATTTTGTAGGAGAAATCACTCTTGACGATCAAGTGTTTAATGATAGTGATTTTACTTTAGGTAGTGCTATACCTTGTAAAATAATTCTATCTTTACATAATGAAGTAGTAGATGAATTTGATTCTGTTAAAGAAATATCTTTTAATTATAAATTAATCATAGAAGAAAAAGAAGAAATTATTCCTCTTGGAACTTATACAGTTGAAAAGACAGAATGCAGTTCAGATGATTATACAAGATATACATTGTATGATTATATGAAAAAATTCGATGCTGAATGGGATGCTAGTAAGTATATGCCTTGTACTAGATACGAATTGTACTCTCATATGTGCGAAGATTTTAAAATAAAAAAAGGATCTTCCAGTTTCATCAATGGTAATGTAATTATGGACGTTTATGATTCGGAATATAAAGCTAGAGACTATTTAATATATATAAGTGAAAGAGCTGGAGGATTCGCTAAAGTTATAAGAGATGAGCTGATAATAAAATCTTTAGGAGATGTTGATGAAGTAAATATTTCTGATGGAATAATAGGGGAATATAGTACTGATGATAAAAAGAAAATAACTAAGGTAGTGTATGCAAATGCTATTCAAAGATTTGAAAAAGGAACAGATGATGGAATAACAATTTATTTATCTCAGGAAAGTCCCTTATCTTGTACACAAGAAGAAGTTGATAATATTTTTAATTCTTTAAATGGATTAGAATATCAATCTTTAGATGTAGAAGTCTGGGGAGATCCTTCTATAGATACAGGAGATGTAATTCGTGTAGGAAACTTTATTTCATTTGCACAAAAATATTGGACTTTTGGAAATGGATTTTATGGTAATTATAGAACTAAATTAAAAAATATTACATCAGGGGTAAATACTAATAAAGTCAGTGAAAAAACTAAAAGGAAAAGGCTAGAAGCAAAACTAAATGAAGTAGAAGGAACAATTGATCTTGTATCTGAACAAGTTGATAATATCGACAAAGAAATAATAACCAACAAACAAGCTAGTGGAAACCCAATCGAAGTAACTGATGCTGGGGAATATCTTTTAGAATCAATATTAATTGAAGGTAAGAGTTATCAAGAAATTGTTCCAGGAGAA
>CAJTKV010000033.1:20160-21459 GCA_910577075.1 uncultured Bacilli bacterium | reverse complement strand
ATTTTAATTCTAATCTATCATAAGTTGCATAACATAAATAACCTATATTTTCGTTGCACTTATCACAATACATCCATCCCCCATAATTAGTGGCAAGTCTCGTATTGACTAAACTTTTATTTTTTAATATTCTACTCATAGAAATTTCCTCTTTCTTTACATATCAATTATATTTACTTTATTACCATGTTCTCTTATAACATCACACAAGTCCGAGACCTTAAGCCAAATAGTAGCAGTATTATCATTTGGATGAACCCCAATAATATGGGAATTATTAAAGAAATCTCTATCTATATAAAATTGGACTCTTAAATCTTTATCATTGAGCATCCCCAAAGGAGTAACTGACCCCGGAGTTAATCCCATAATTTTCAGCAAATCCGCTTCTGATGCAAAACTTAGAGGGCGAGTATTATTATTTCTTCTAAATTCTTTTAAGTCAACTCTTTTATTTCCTCTAACCGTTATAAGATAATAATTTTGTTTTTTATCATCTCTTATGAAAAGATTTTTGGCATCCGCTTCAGGATAAGGAACGATAATGTCCGATAATTCTTCCATATTATAAACAGCTTTATGATCCGTAATTTCATACCATATATTATGATCCTCTAAAAAGTTATATATTTCCTGTTTATTCATTATTATCCTCCTCTTATCTAGCGTAAAAATTCAATTTATTTTGTCTTTTTAATTGGATGTCTAATAACCGTTTTCAACTTAGCTACATCACATTTCCTTGGATCACTTAAATATATTTCATGATGATATCTAGTATTTGTAACATCTAATTCATAGCCATTTTCTTCCATATATTTATGCATTAAATCAACTGTAGCAGGTTCATCATCATAACTTCCTATATGCATACATTGAACACACAAACCCTCAGCATAAGTTAAAAATTCAACTTTAGACATATCTCTCTTTTTCTTTTTTGTGGCTTCATCTATTGCCCATTCAAAGTCTTTTTTAGTAACAAAATCGGGCAACCTAATAAGCGAAATAAAGGAGAGTTTATCTTTATTTTGATAATCTATATTTCCCATTTGCCCATCTTGCCACCAAAATCCCTCAAGAGGTGGAACGACATATTCAAAATATCCACCAATCTTATAAGATCCCTTATAACTCATTTTAATAGTAAAAGCCATCGCATACAAAAGTCCAATCGCCTCTTTATATTCGCCATTTTCTTCATTCGGATTTCCCTTTCCCCTCACTGCCAAATAATTCATCTTGGGAACATTTATAATACTTGGCTTATTCTTAGGCATATAAAATTCTTTGTATTCT
>CAJTKV010000033.1:7071-20150 GCA_910577075.1 uncultured Bacilli bacterium | reverse complement strand
ATGATTCCTTTTGCCGATGTGGAAAAATTGATATCCTTCCTTACAAACATCTATCCATTTTTTAAAATTAGAAGCTTCCATTAATTCATCTATTGTGAGTTTAACGGCACTATTAGAACTGCCACAAGCGGGATAGAGAACATTTAAGCGTTTTAATGAAGAATCTAAGTAGACCTCAACATCATCATTT
Source organism: uncultured Bacilli bacterium (assembly GCA_910577075.1). Classification (GTDB taxonomy): domain Bacteria; phylum Bacillota_I; class Bacilli_A; order RF39; family UBA660; genus CAG-582. Next base: position 19,960 of record CAJTKV010000033.1, on the reverse strand, counting down.
ATGCCAAAGGGACAAACTCCACCTACTGCATGCCCTATCAATTTTTCCACATCGGCAAAAGGAATCATCTTGGCCTTTGTTTTAAATTCTGATTTAAACTTGCTATTATCAATTTTAGAATCTCCTGCCACGGCAATTAAAATAGGTATTTCTCCCACAATAAAGGATAAGGTCTTAACTATTTCCTCTTCCTTGCAATTAATCGCCTCTGCTGCTTCCAAAACGGTTGCTGACGAAACAGCAAATTCCATAATCTTTTCTTCTAGTCCATATTTTTTTAAATGTTCTTTTGCCTTTACAAATGACATAATAAAATTCTCTCTTTCTACACTTCTATATAATATTTACTAATTAATTCATCTATCTTCTTTTCTGATAATTTTACAATAACATGGTTATCATCATAATATTTCTTTCTACCAGCATTCTTCAAAAAATCATCGTATTTTATCGTCTTTCCATCCTTTAATATCACGAACCACTCCTCGACATTTAGAGAATCATTAAAAAACACATGTGGTTTTGTCGGTACAACACTTAAAATATCCGCACCAATAGCATAAATTCCCACCAATCTATTCTTAACTTCATAGATATGAGGTGCTGCATAATAGACATCCATTGATTGTAATTCATGTAAAAAATCTGATAAATTATCGAGATCACTATTTATCCTCTTTATTTCCTTTTTGCCAATAGAGATTGGATTATAAATACCCATGAGTTGAACGCCCGAATATTCACTGTTTTCAATCTTCTCCTGCAAATCTTGCAAGCCTTGAATGCTACCCTGTTCATCACGTCTGATTAAGACAGTCGTATCAGCCATAGTTGCATATCCTCCTTCGCGAATATATTCATCCACGCCCAAATACGCACATATCGTCTCAATTGTTTTGTAAAAACATCTTATTTCCTCTTTACTAGTTGGTAAATTCAAGAATAGATTTACACTTTTACCCTCAATACTTAAATCTATTCCTCGTGCCAATTTTTGCTTATCAAAAATTAAAGTATGCTCACCTATCTCATTTTCCACTAGGCGAAAATGTTCATCACACACCCCATAAGATAAATGTGTTAATTGCACGATTTCGGCAATATCCAATTTCTTTTTAAATAACTTTTTCTGTTTTATTTGTACACTTACTGACATATTTTTTCTCCTCCATAAAATTACTTTATTCAATTATAGCATAAATCAAAATTTTTCAAGCATCTATTTTTTTAAAGACAACTCATAACTATTATCTATAAGTTCATATATTCTTTCAATATCGACACTTCCATCAAGTTTGATTGTTATCCAACTTTTTTTATTCATATGATATCCTTCAAAGAAGTTCTTATGATCGATTAATTCTTCAATAGCATCTTTTTGATATCTTAAATCAATAATCTCTATCTTCCTATCATCATCTATTCCCAATTTATTCATAGATACGACCATGAGAATGCCAAACCATTTATTATTCTCTTTATTTCGCCAGATGGCATTAGTGGGAAATTTCTCCCATAGATATTCTAAATCAGCACCATACACTTCTTTAATATATTTAATTACCATCTTTGCCTGCTCATTTTTAAACGTATTTTGTTCACTGCAGGCACTTATTATATCATTTAATACTTCTTCATATTCCTCTTTAACTCTTCCCACAAAATCACCATGAGCTTCTTGAACATCTACAAGAATATATTCTTCACCCATAGCTATATCTATGACCTTCGACTCTTGTCTTTCCTCTGTCATTTCGACAATTACTTTAAAATTATCATCACATATTTTTGTCTCATAATAATATTTACCAGATTCTTTAATAAAACCATATTTTATTAATTTCTCATCATTAATTAATTTATTTTCCAGAAGTTTCTTTAAATTTCTCATATATTACTCCTCAAATAAAATACCATAATATTTATTCCATAAATATTATAACATCTAAAAAGATAATCATCTAGATTATCTTCATATTCTTTAATCTTCATGTGTTTTTAAAATTCTTAAGGCATTAAGAATGGCGAGAATAGAAACTCCAACATCGGCAAAAACTGCTGCCCACATTGTCGTCATTCCTAAAGCGCTTAATACCAATACCCCAATTTTTACGGCAATGGCAAATATTATATTTTGTCTTACTATTCTCATTGTCTTTTTAGAAATTATAATGGAATTTGCGATCTTTGATGGTTCATCACTCATAATCACGACATCAGCTGCTTCTATCGCTGCATCACTTCCAAGACCTCCCATTGCTACTCCTATATCTGCTAGCGCTAATACGGGAGCATCATTAATTCCATCACCGACAAATATTAACTTTCCCCTAGCGGACTTTTGCATCATTAACTTTTCGACCCATGATACTTTATCTTGTGGCAATAATTCCGCATGATATTCATCTATTCCAAGGGCATCAGCAACACTCTTACTGATATTTTCGCGATCTCCCGTTAGCATTACAACTCTTATAGAATTATCATGCTTAAATAGTTTAATAGCCTTATGTGAATCTTCTTTGATTTTATCAGCAATTAATATAGAACCGGCAAAATTTCCATCAACGGCAACATAGACAGGTGTTCCAACTTCTTCAATTTTTTGATATTTAATTTTTTTATCTTGCATCAATTTTTCATTTCCCACTAAGACTTTTTTACCATCGACTAAAGCCTCAACCCCCTTGCCCGAAATCTCTTTGGTCTTTGTTACGAGTTTCTCATTAATTTCTTTATCATAACATTGCTTCAATGATTGGGAAATGGGATGATTAGAAAAACACTCAGCATGGGAAGCATATCGCAATAAATCCTTATCTGAATAGCCTCTTGTCTCTATCCTTTGTACTTCGAATACTCCTTCAGTCAAAGTTCCCGTTTTATCACATACCACTATTTCACTACTTGCAAGGGCCTCAAGATAATTACTGCCCTTTATCAAAACACCTATTTTAGATGCTGCTCCTATTCCGCCAAAGAATGATAATGGTATCGAGATTACTAAAGCACAAGGACAAGATACAACTAAAAACGATAATGCTCTATAAAACCATTCACTAAATATAGCATCTTTTATAATAAGCGAAGGAATTACTGCAAGTAATACGGCGATTATAACCACGATTGGTGTATAATATTTAGCAAATTTGCTGATGAAGTTCTCTGATTTCGATTTCCTACTACTGGCATTCTCCACTAAATCTAAAATCTTGCTAACCGTCGACTCTCCAAATTCTTTGCTCACCTTAATTCTTAAAATTTCATCATTATTTATAGAACCACTTAATACCTCATCATTTATAGATACTTTTCTTGGAACAGCCTCCCCTGTCAGTGCCACGGTATTAAGCATCGAACTCCCTTCAATTACAACTCCATCTAGAGGAATTTTCTCTCCAGGTTTCACAAGAATAATCTCCCCGACATTAACTTCATCTGGATCAACCCTCTTTATTTCCTCATCTCGAAGGACATTGGCATAATCAGGGCGTATATCCATTAAACTTGCCACTGATTTTCTCGACTTATCGACGGCATAACTTTGAAATAATTCTCCAACTTGATAGAAAAGCATAACTGCTACAGCCTCCGGAAACTCGCCTATACCAAACGCCCCAATAGTTGCAATAGACATCAAGAAGTTTTCATCAAATATCTTTCCTTTAAAAATATTTCTAATAGCCTTTAAAACAATGTCATAACCTACAATAATATAGGCAAAGACAAATAAAATATTGTTAAATAAGCTTGTATCAAGTTTTATGAAAAATGCCATTATAACTAGAATAAGAGAAATAATTATCTTAATTAATTGCTTTCTTCCTTTTCGATTCATAATAATTAAATCTCCTCTAGTTCTACATCTGGTTCTTCTTTTTTTATAACTTTCCTAATTTTTTCAAGAAGAGAACTTATATCTTCTTCATTGCATTCAAATGTCAATTTTTCAAGAATAAAACTGATACTAACATTTTCTATTCCATCAATTTTTTGCAAAGCTTCTTCTAATTCATTTGCACAATTGGCACAATCCAAATTCTTAATTTTAAATTTATATTTTTTCATAATACTTCACCACTTTCTATGCTTTATGATTAATATGCTCTAAGCCAATTTCAAATAATTTAACAATATGTTCATCTTCTAAAGTATAATATACTTCCTTGCCATTTTTTCGGCATCTAACAACACCACTCCTCCGAAGAACAGCCAGTTGATGTGATATAGATGATTTAGTCATATTGAGGACATTTGCCAAATCGCAAACGCACATTTCCTTTTGATCTAAAGCAAATAAAATTCTACATCTTGTCGTATCTCCTATTAACTTAAATAAATCTGCTAGATTATTAAAAATATGTTCCTTAGGCATTTTTTTTATTACTTCATCAACAGCACTTTGATGAATAACATTGCAATCACATGAAAATTCATTTCTCGACATAAATACCTCCTACATAATATATATGTTATTAGTTGAATTGTTGTTCAACTATCTCAATTATAGTTGAACACATATTCAATTGTCAATAAAAAAAAGAAAATTACTTACAATTTTCTTCTTTTGTCTTACTTTCTAGATACTCCTCAAACATTCTCAACCCATATTTTTTATTATAATAGTTGGGATGTTCATTGAGATGAGCAAGTGCTATTTTAGCTGTTACAATCAAATCATCATTCGTTACATTCGTTTTTTCATCAATAAGTCCATGTTCTAATTCGATATTAATGCCATCTAAAAATTCCTCTCGAGTATACTTATCAAAGACAACATCTAAATAAGAAGCTGCCCTAATAGCATCCTCCATTGTAAACATATAATCACCACTTTATTATATGCCTCCAAACATTATAAATGCTTGTCTTTTTGATAATTTATTTTACAAATTAATGTATCGCTTTCGACAAAGGGCTCCGTTAATATTTCAATATTATCATACTTTTCTGCCATCAAATAAATAGCAAAGAGAAATCTCTCCGTCTTATTTGCGCTTATTGCATCTTCTTTTTCGTAAAATCTTGCATGTTGCTTTTTGATATTTTCATAGTCTGCTATGGCATATTCTGGAGCATTCATCAGTTCTAGGTCATTAATACGCTCGGGCGATATACTTTTCAATTTTTCGTGGTACATATTTCCCATATTTTGATGGTACTCATAATTAAATATTTGCATAAGAGGTATTTTAATTGTGGTTATTCCTTTTTCCCGTAAAATATCGACAAATATCTTTAAAGCAATAATAAAATCTGGTGAGACATATTTATTGCGAAGTCTTCTTCTCTCCTCTTGAATAATATTTTTAACAATCGGATCTTGTTCGCGTTCATCAAGCTGTTGCACACCATAAATATAACAAGTTTTTTCATCATCTTCCTTTGTGAGCCCATAATGAACTGCTGGAAGAAAATAATTCTCATAAAGATTTATCTTGCTATCCGGATAAAATCCCTCCATTTCTCCTATTTTTCTTTTGAGTAAAATTCTAATATGGCGATTTGTTTCAAAGTAATTTTGATTGCCATGATTATAATAACTTACATATATATTGCCTATTTGATATAATTCTTTTTGCGATGTCGGAAGTAAATAATCATTTTTAATAAAAGATATCTGTCGTTTTAAAAAACTCTCCACATTTTCCATATCACTTGGACCCATGCGTAACCAAATTGAACGTAGTAAAGAAGATGCTTCAAAATTATTAGATGAAGAATTCTCCTCGAAGATATTCATTAATTGATTTAACAAGCTAAAAAATTTTTTATAATCATTAACCAAGATATAGTTCGCATTTTCATCATAACTTTTTTTATAACTTTCTTGATTTCTTTTTATTAAATCAACTGTTTTTTCTATATCTGACACCATAACATTGCGATTAGACAAGTATGTTTTTATTTCCAAATACAGAGCTCTTTTTTGACCAAGTAATTCCTCTAAATGTGAAATAATTACCTCATAATCATCATCACCAAATATAAAATGCAATTGTGGCATCGAGTATTTTTTTTGATGATATTCTGGTATTAAAACAAAACAGAAAAAATGTAACATTTCTATTTCTTCAAGACTAAGATCCATAACGTCCCCCTATTCATAAATTACTTAAACTGGATACACGATTAAATATCACTGTTTTTTCCTTCATTGATATCTTACCTACTTCATACCCAAAATCTAGACATTCCTTTTTATAGGTAAGAAACGAATGATCTAGAGAAAAACCCAAAATATTCTCAATCTCCATAAACGATAATTTATAATTCTGTCTATTATTTTCTTTTAAATAAATCCATAATGGTTCATATTTGCTCATCTTAAAACCTTCTATACTATGTTATACTTTAATTCTACCACATAAAAAACAGATTTCCTATATGGATTAATCTGTTTTCTCCTATTTACGAAGTTAATTTTTTAATCTACATTAACTCCCTTGTCTAGTAATTTATTGCTAATTATATAGATTACGACAATATATATTGCATAGATTATTGTTCCAATTAGCATTATACTTTTCATTGCCTCGGAACTAATTTCCATATTACTAAATATCGACGTAATATCTGAATTAAAGAATCCCGAAACATAGATAATACCTAAGGAACAAATTGACAATAACATATAGATACTAAAGCCACTGATAAGCGATTTAATTATTTTTAAGTTATTAGCTCTATGACCAATTATTATTCCTAAAATACCCGCCATAATGACGAATAAAAACTCAAAGAAAACCGTAAGTATTAACACCGCTACTAGACTGAAAATCGTACTATTAAGAAAAATTGCTGATTGTTCTAATGATTGCTTTAATGCTATCCAAGAAGTATCATTTAAGCATACTATTGCTAAACATAGTAATATCACACCAAGTGAAACAAGTAAAGTAATAGAAGAGGTCAAAACTTTAGATAAGTAAATTTTTGACTTACTCACCGGAAGTGTATGAGTCAAATAAGATTCATCTTTATAAACATTCCTTATAACCCTTACCCAATTTCTCATAAAACAATTTATTAGAATATTTATTAACATAGCAATAACTATTCCCGAACATATTTTATCAATGATGACAACCATTAAAGTCTTATCCAAACTCTCAATAAATCTCGTAATTATCGAAAAGAAAAGAGCTAATATATAGAATACTACTAATGGTTTAAAGCACCATTTCAAATCATATTTCAATAATTTCTTTAGCATTTAAATTTCCTCCTAAATATTTCATCTATTGAGGCTTTTTCTTTTGTTCTCAATTCATCTGCCGATGAAGTTAAAACTATTTTACCTTTATCGATAAAAATTACCTCATCTAATATTCTTTCAATATCACTTATCAAATGTGTCGAGATAATTACACTTGCCTTTTCATTAAAATTAGATAATATCGTATCTAAAATATAATCTCGTGTTGCTGGATCAACTCCACCTAAAGGTTCATCTAGTATGTATAATTCAGCATCTCGGCTCATAACCAATATTAATTGGAGCTTTTCTTGCATTCCCTTAGACATTTTACTTATTTTAACATTCACGTCCAAATCTAAATCCTTCAATAACTTTAGAGCTTTTTTCTTGTTAAAGTCTTCATAAAACTCTTCAAAGAATTTAAGTATTTGCGAGATGGTCATACCTTTATCTAAATAGGTTCTCTCTGGCAAATAAGATATTATTCTTTTCGAATTAATACCTGGTTTCTCGCCATTAATGCTAATCTCCCCATTTGTCGGAGTCAATAAATCATTTATCAATTTTAATAGAGTCGTTTTACCCATTCCGTTTTTTCCCAATAAGCCAATTATTTTTCCTCGCGGAATGACTAAATTGATATTATCTAGAATTTTTTTATTATCAAATGACTTGCATAAATTACTGCATTTAACTAATTCCATCTTTTCCTCCTAATTCTTGCAAGTAATTAACCGCTGAAGTATAATCAATTCCAATACTTTTCATGCTATTAAGATAACTATTAACTTTATCTTGAGCCAATTCCTTCTTAGTCTTCTCAATAAGTTTTTCATCTTTAGTAACATACTTACCATTTGTTCGTTCCGTGTAAATAAGTTTCTCTTGCTCCAATTCTGATAAGGCTTTTTGCATGGTATTAGGATTAACTTGCATTATAAGTGCTAGCTCTCTTACAGATGGCAGTTTATCCCCTTTTTGATATTTCCCGGAAACTATATCTACCCTGATCATTTCAACTAATTGAATATAAATTGGTCTTTCATTGTCAAAAGTGTATTTCATTGTTATCTCCTTCCTACTGTATTACTTGCTTAATACAATAATACTATTTTGTTTTTTCTTTGTCAAGAGAATTGTTTTATCAAAAAAAATTATTGCTCATCAGACAATAATTTTTAAATTCGCCTAGTTCACTAGCAATATTAGTTATGATGCCTATTGCCATGATGACAAGACCCAGAATGCTTCCCATAATTATGAGAATATTGTTTGCAAGTGCTTGTACATCTTGTTGTATTCTCATGTGTATGATTATTGGCATTAGGACAATTATCATAAGGGCATGTATATTCCCCATTATAATTATGCACTTCATTTAGTGGACAATCTTCTCTATTGCAATATGATCGTTCACGTATCCCTCCGGCATATACCATAATGCCCGAAACTAAAAATACCCCCATAATTCCTATTATAAAAACTGTCTTTTTCATATTCACTTTCCTCCTTAATTATTCTTCTTTTTCTTTCTTATCCTCTAATTTCTTTTGAGAAAGTTTACCAGTATACATAGCTGCTACAAAAAGCATTCCAAAGCTGCCAAATAAGAAGATAAAATAAATTGTCGCTATTGGGGTTGCCGTTTTAACACCTTCAACATTGGCATATAGTTTATCATTAGAAAGATAAGCTTTTACCTTTTGACCTTTGTAATATGATGCTGCACTATGAACATTTCCCAATTCATATTCTTTTCCCTCAAATTCCACTTTAACTTCATAAAAATCATATGAATTGCCATTCTTTTTATTTTTTAAGCGTTTCGTTTCCGAACTTACGACTTTGGCATCAACCATCTTATAATCAAGAGCTGCATTATTCATTGCAAACCAAAGACCAACAGTTATAGCAACGCATAAAGCAAATACTCCCCAAAGTGCCAATATTTTCTTTTTCATAATTATCTCTCCTATTCTCCTACTATTTAATTGTATGTGCAGTAATAATAGTATAACTAAAAGAATTGACGGTAATTCTTATATTATCAACTTCACAGTACCAATTCTTTCCCCTTTTGTATATCACACATGAACGATCTAATATCTTTTTTCGACAATACTCTACGACATCATTCGCATCTGTTTTAATATTTTTACGAATTCTTTCCTTACCCATCTTTGTCGTATGTATCATATCAATGTGCGTCAGTAATATTGCGTTATCCATACTCGTTACCTATTTTCTTCTAAAAGATAGGCATTACTTGGACTAACAGCAAAGTCTTTAGTATAAATAATCCAATCCGTCATATCATCAAGGGTATACCAATCCTCATCTCCCGTATGCATATCTGGAATATCATATGGTTCTTGAGTCAATTTACACTTGAATTTATTGCCTTTAATTTCCAACAATTCAAACCAAATATGTTCAAATCTCCCCTCTTCTTTTAATGGCAAACCAATTTTAATTAATATGGCATTTTCTTTATCTTTAAAGCTTTCTTTAACATAAGAAATTCTCTCTCTAGCCAAATCGCGCATCCTATTAGTTTCTTCATCGCTGAAAAAGAATATTGGATTTTCTCCCCATAATTCATCATATAGAGAAACTAATCTTAACTTATGGTTCTTTTCCTCCTCTTCGCTAGTATATAGAAAAACAATACTTGTTCTAGTATTATGTCCATTTTCGCGGTCCTTTATATTTCCCAATTTGGCCTTTTTATATTCTAATATGCCATCCGTCCAAGGAGCACATGTTACAACTACGGGATATCCATTGATGAGTCGCCCTATATAAGCTCCATTATAACGAGGATCATCTAAGCCACTTTTATCAATCAAATACATAGCATATGTTGACAATAAATTATAATGCTGTTCATAGTGTTTCTTATCAGATTCTAATATTTCCAACTCTGTCGTATGGCATCGACATAGACCATGAGTATGTAGCCATACTTTATCATGTTTGCCTTGAACAGCTTGAACAGTAAATAAATCTCGAGCACTTGGTAAAACCCTCGATGATGCTATCATCATTACCCATTTGGCTGGCAACATCTTTTCTGCCGATTCATCCAATACCCCAATTAAATCAGGAATAAGAGTATTGGCAACTTTTAATTGCAATTGAAAGGATTTTTTAACATCATCCTTAAATTCCATAAAAATCGTTATAGCTTGTTTAGCAGCTAAAAGAGATTCTTTTTCCTCATCAGTAAACAAAAAGTTTTTATATAAATAGTAATCAGGAACTGAAATTCCCCCAGTATAAAAGCCAATATCATATTCTTCTTTATCATACTTAACCTTGACATTTATAACTCCATTAATCTCATAATCTGTATCAACAACCTTAAAATATTTACTTTGTGATAATCTCTCTATGCTCGTTTTTAAAAAATCATCATCGTATTTGGGCGGTACGACCATCATATAAGATTTTTCTTCCCAATACTCAAGAGGCTTTTCTATAAGCTTTTTTTTCATAACTAACACTTTCCTTCTAAGTTAATTTTACTACCATTTTCCTTTTTTACAATACATATTTTTTCTCGCAGTAGATTAATTCCCTTTTCCAATAATTTATCATCATCATTTTCTATACCACAGACAATTGTCTCAATAGGATAATAATCATCATTTACTTGTGCATAAGCTAAGGCAAGACGCACATCATCATATTGATATTTTTCTAAAATAGCCAAGCCAAATTCTTGACCAATTTCCTCATCACTCTCTTCTAGTAAATACATAAAATCTCGATAATCTTCAATAATACAGGCATCGCCAAAATCAATAATGCCACTTATTCTCTTATCTTCGTCTATCAAAATATGATTAATGCTTAGATCATTGTGACAAAGGCATAAATTTCTTTTAAATAATTTATCATCACCAAGAATATCAAGGATATATGTTTCAATATATCTCTGTTCTTCCTCCGTTATTTTAGAAAAGACATTATCCTTAAGTAAATCCAAGTCTTTTTAATATGCGTCATATAAATTATATTTAAATTCATCTAAACTACTAACTTCAAGGCTATGTAAAGATTTTAAAAAGGTGGCAAGATCACTGTGTAAAACATTTTTTTCATCATCCGAAATACTCTCATACATTTCCCTAGTGAGGGGCCTTCCCTTGATCATTTTGTACCCCATTATACCTACTTCATCAAAATAATCTATTTGGGGAATAGCAATAGAAGATTTAAAATTCTTTCTTAAATAATTGAGAATAGTCTTTTCCCGCTTGTAACTGTTTTTAGCATCATCATGCTTGGCAAATTTAAAAAGATATTCGTCATTTATTAAAAATGATTTACTATCATATCCCTCCCCCATAAATTCTACACTTTCAACAGTTATATCAAATTTTTCTTTCATAATTAGAGGCATATTCGGAATTGATAAATAGACTCCACTTACTAGAAGAAAATCACCTATAATTGAACTATATCCTGCACTATCTTCGAGATTTTCTTCTACAAATGAAGATATTTTAATATCAATATTGAATTCCTTTAATTCTTCCCTCAAAAAATCATAGACAACTTCCGTTTGATAATTTCCTTCATTTTCTAAAAAAACTGTATTTCCATCTTTATCCAAACGCTTTATATCTGTAGCAAAATCTATTATAACCTTGCCACCAACCTTCAAAACGCGCTTTATTTCTCTAATGATCTTTTTTACCGCATCATTCTTAAAAAGATGTAAGGTTCCCGTCATAAATACCCCATCAAAAGTATTATCAGGAAATGGCAATTTTAATGTTATATCGGCTACCATAATTTCCAATTTATCTTTTAAATCTTCAGGACAAGTTTTCATTAAAATATCTAATTCTTGCTTCTGTATATCGACAGCCACTACTTTATCGGCACTTTGCAAAATCGAAGAGTTAAAGCGGCCATCTCCTGCAGCTAAATTGAGAATAGAGCCATGCATATCCATAGATTTTATAGCATCAAGTGTTATTTGTTCTTCTTTTCCCCATTTTGACATTATTGACCTCCTAAAATTTTTTCAAAATCTCTTTCCTCTAAATCTTCAATAGATATTACCTCTAGACCATTATCCATTAACATTTTTGCCGTTATCCCCGAATAATCCGCTAAAGTATGGGAAAATGTCCCATCATATGCTCGACATCCACAAGATGGACTATTTTTTTGAAAGATAACCTTTTTAATGTCATATTTTTTGGCAAATTCCAAAACAATATTAGCACCTCTTTCGAAATATTCCGTGTAATCTTTACCGTTTTTTGAAAGCACTCTCATCTTTCCCTCAACCATCGTACATTCAACAGGCTCTCTAGGAGTTGGAAGTCCTCCTAGTTGCTCAGGACATAAAGGTATTGCAATTCCCTCTCTTACTAATTTATTAATAAGTTCATTATTGACATTTGAACCATCATATCGGCAATTTATTCCCGCTAGGCAACTACTTACAATATATTTTTCCATTAATACACTCCCTTTATTAAAAACTTTTAATTAAATTAATTATATTATGTAATAGCTAACCTTGGCAAGAATAAATCATAAATTAAAAAGTTCAACAAAAAAACCTCTTTAACAAGAGGTTTTTACTTTATACTCCAACGCTTATTGTCTCTGGCAAAGTACTTCCACCATCGATAACAAACTCATGTCCCGTTATATAAGATGCTT
>CAJTKV010000033.1:0-7061 GCA_910577075.1 uncultured Bacilli bacterium | reverse complement strand
ATCTAAAAAGGCCGCAAGTTCTCCTAACTCCTCGATACGTCCTAAACGCTTCATGGGAATAGCTGAAGCAATACCATCAATTACTGATTGAGGATCATCAGGATTTGAATCAACACCTATACCCTCTACCATTGGGGTTAAGATATACCCTGGTAAAATAGCATTTGAACGAATATTATAATCGACTAATTCTACAGCCAAGGCTTTGTAAAACCCCATAATAGCTGCCTTCGTTGTAGCATAGGCAACCTCTCCTGGATCGGCAACTCTTGGTCCCGTAACACTTGATAGATTGACAATACTTGATTCACTATTTTTCTTCATATAAGGAACGACTGCCTGTGTAACATTCCAAGTCCCTTTAATATTAATGTCAAAATGAAAATCGCGAGTTTCATCACTCATACTTTCAAAACTTTCCAAACGCGCAACTCCCGCATTATTAACTAAGATATCAATATGGGAAAATTCTTCATTCACTGCATTAACGCATTCTATTACTCGCTCCTTATCGCGAATATCCACTTTAAATCCCTTTATCTTTGCTTTGGGATAATCATCTTTCAATTCCTCAACTGTATTATTAAGAGAATCCGCATAATCAAATATAGCAATATCAGCTCCATAACTTAAAAATACTTTGGCAATGCCTAAACCATTTCCCATGGCTCCTCCCGTAATAATAGCCACTTTTCCATCTAATTTTTTCATATTTTCTCTCCTTATTATTATCATAACATAAGAAAAATACATAAGTAAATAAACTAGCGGTTAGTAGACACCCCTTTACTTGCCAATGTCAGTTTTTGAATGCGCTCCAAAGTATCATCATAATCAACACTTCCATCGGCTTTTATACTCTCATAAATGGCATCATATAGATAATGATATTCCTCTAAAGATATGGGAAATCCATGGAAAAAGGCAATATCAAAAGGCAATTCATCACTTACAGAAAAATGTTTAATATTTAACATATTCATCGTCTTCTCCACGGGAGATTTAACTTGCCCATTCTTTATACTATACGCATTATTAATTAAAACATTTAAATATGCGGTCTCAGCATACATATTTAATCCCTCATCATCAAAAACATCGACTGAAATTTTTGCAGCATTAATAGAGACATTGCGTTCATTAAAGAAACTATCATGAAAATATTTGTTAATTAAAACATCCATAATACTACATTTTTTATAAAAATCAAATACTATCTGATAAGCACTATTGAGATCACTATAAGGATAACGTCGCTCTTGGCTAAATCGATCCTGAATTAGATGCTCATATTCATGCAAAAGCGAGAATAGCAAATAAAAGCGGTAATAATCATCTAATGTTAAAGAATAAAGTTGTTGACGTTTATGCATCACTTCTACGGCCTTTTTAAACGCTGAAAAATTATACCACATTTTCTTTTCCGAAGATCTCATAAAAAATATTTTTCTCTTGTTAGTTTTCTCTAACACTATTGAATTTAAAAAAAGTGAATCCTTATTTAAGATATCAAAGGCATACTGAACACTTTTTTCATTGATAATAAGTTTTGGCATATTAAAGAAATCCTTTAATTCCTCTTTAGTATGTTTTTCTAATTCCATCTTTTCCCCCTGTAAGTCTTAATCATTCTTATTAAACAATCTCTCCTGCATAGCATCAGGATTATCTAAATACATTTTATATACCTGATAGATTTCTGTATCTTGATAATCAATCTCGGCAAAGTTATTATTCAAATCGAGAATTTTACCATATTTATAGGATATTAAAATGGGTGAATGGGTTGCAATAATAAATTGGCATCCCTGTTTTACTAATTCGTGGATAAGATATAAAAGAGTCATTTGCCTAGTTGGTGATAGCGCTGCCTCTGGCTCATCTAATATATATAGACCATTTGGTGTAAAGCGATTTTCAATCAATTGAATAAAGGATTCGCCATGAGAACAAGCATGTAAACTATTCATTCCATATCCCGAAACACCTAAGGTATCTATCTCACTAGCAAGGTTATAAAAACTCTCAGCTCGCAAGAAAAACTTTGTTTCACACTTTCTCTCAAAGTGATTAACCTCTAAGTATTCATATAGAGAGGAATGTGTTTCACGCGTTCTAAAATTAAAATTCTGCGTACCACCCTCAGCATTTAATCCACATTTTACCGCTAATGCTTCAATAAAGGTCGATTTACCCGTTCCATTTTCCCCAATTAAAAAGGTAACAGGACAAGAAAGTTCAAGAGAATCAAAATTCTTTATAATATCAATATTAAAGGGATATCTTTTGAAATTCTCGACCATCTCTTTTTTTAAACTAATTTTTTGAAGAAACAAATCTGACATACTCTCTCCTATTTCAAATTTAAAACCATCGTTATATGAACGACGTCTTCCTCGATAAATTCTTCACCAACAGTCATAAATCCCAATTTTTCATAAAAACCAATTGCATGTTTTTGGGCATGCATAGTAAGAGTCTTGGCATCCGTAAATTCCTTTAAATAGGAAATAGTCCCTTCCATTATTCTCTTACCCATGCCTTCTCCATGCTTTAATGTTAATACCCTTCCAATTTGCAAAGTATTATTATCTTCTACATTAAATGCTCGAAGATAGGCAACAACTTTGTCATTATCCATATAAAAGAAATGATAGGCATCATAATCTATATCATCCATATCCTGGTAATTTATTCCTTGTTCTTTGATAAATATCTCCGCACGCGCTTTTAAAATCTCGTATAATTCTTTAGTTGTCAATTCATCAAATTTTTTAACTATTAAATTCATCTTAATCCCTCTAATTCACTTTAATATTATAGCATTTAAAAAGCAAATAATGAATATTTGCTTTTATATTTTTTTAACTATATTGCGTTTGTAATATGTTGCGACATTGTTTATGATGATAAATACCATGCCAAACCCCAATAAAACTATAAAATTAGTAATTACAGGTTGCAACGTACTCATATTGATAACTTCCATTGACGAAAGCAATTCATTAGTATTTATATACCAATATGATGGCAAGGCATGCGCGACTGTTAAAACCGAATCTGGCAACAATTTAGTGGGAACAAAAGCTCCACAGAGAAATGCTGAACCAAGGGCAATAACATTGACAATGCCACTTACCGCATCTTTGTTCTTTATAAGAGTACTTATCAGTAACGCTATCGTCAATGATGTAAATGTAAATATCAAACAATTTAACATATAGACAATTCCTCTTATACTAAAGAGAATATCGCCAACCATGATAAGCCCTAAAACCGAATAAAACACCCAAACAATAAAGGAATATACTAAACTAGATAGCAATAAATTACGATTTAATTTTTTATAGTTCATACTACTTACAATCGTTCTTTTATTGACACCACTTTCGTGAAAACTCGATAATACCAAACAGATGATAAAGATGACTGCTGCCATTATACTATAACTGGCAAAATTAAAATAACTAGTAGCTTTGGTAGTAGCATGAGTGTCCAATTTAGAAGTTACTTCAATATTTGTCTTCTTATTCAAAGTCTCATTAATATTTACAATGATATCATCCACGTTCTTATTAGAAGATATGAAAGTATTTTGGATATTTAGATATCTATTTAACATCATTTCTGCTAAACTTGCCTGATAATCCCCTGTTGACTTAATCTTAATCTCGGGATGTTTATCATTTAATAAATCTTTGCCATAATTCTTGGGGATATAGACGACATAATTGACATCCCTATAAAATATTGCATCGTTAATTTTTTCCTCATCATTATCTAACTCTTTAATCGTCGTATTATCTTCAAGATATTTGACCAAATTATTGCTTAATTCGTCATCTTTATCTTCATTAACAATGAATAAATCTGGTTTACTGGCAACAAAGGTTGTTCCTGTCTCATTGGTTGCCATATTAAGCCCTCCAAAGCCAATAAGTAAGACGGTGTATAAAATTACAGTAGCTTTATATTTATTGACAACTTGCCAAAACGTTTTAAATACTGTCATACTTTTCCCTCCTTAATCCACGAATAGATATAACAATCATTACCAAAGAAAATAGTAGAAGACTCACTATATTAAAGATATACCTATTATATGTGTCATAATAATATAGGGAATATAGTCCATCTGTAATCATACTGGCAGGATTCAACATATTTAATATTGGAACATATTTATCAATGATATATTTCATCGTTATTCCCATCATTCCCGATAAGAAACATCCCGCCATAGTTAACGCAATCAATATTCCCGTCTTAGTATTTTCATTTGACTTAACTAAAGTGGCAACGGCAACACCCAAAGTCAAGCCCGCAAGTGACCCCACTAATGATAGCAATATAACTGGCAATAATTTAGTTCCATAATTCACTTTAATGACAAATATAGTAAACAAGAAAAGAATTGCCAATCCCACTACTTGAACAATATAACTGGCGAGCAAACTTCCTAAAAGCATACTACCTTTATGTATAGGAGAAACACTAACTCTCTTACCTACACTATTCATATTGGCCAATTTATAATTAGTAATAAACATAGCAATCATTCCACCATATAGACATGACATAGCAATTAAGGTATAGTATTCAATCATAGTATAACTTAAATTATCATTCGAAACATTTTTTATATTAGTTTCATTATTCATAACTAATTCCATAATCTCTTTATGTAATTTTTCATAATCTATTTGCTTATTGCCATTCATTAATTCTTCCGCCACTTTATCTTCAAAGATCTTATTTGTCACTTCGATAGTTGAGGTAATCTCATCGACAACATAGCGAAGAATTGTTTCATTGATGCCACTTTGATTAACAGTTAAAAGTGGTCCATTTTCTGTTAATTTCAAAATTCCTGTTATCTTATCCTCAGAAAGCAGAGATTTAGCTTTTTCTTCTGTCGTTACCGTCGTATTAAATAACTGTTCTTCATTCTCTTCATCACTTAAAGTTTTAAAAGTACTTTTATATATTTCATTTTCTTGATAGTATTCATTATCAATAATGGCAATATCTATAATATCTAGTGTTTCATTTTTTTCGATATCAGAAAATGCCATATTAAAGAATAAACCTAGTATTATTGGAAAGGCAAAAGTCCAAAATAGAAGCATCTTATTCTTTAGTAAAGTCTTGAATGAATACTTAAAATTATGCCCAAACATTAGTCTCTTAAGCCCTTTCCTGTTAGATTTAAGAAGACATCATTTAAGGTTGGTTTCTCGGTCGTTATCTTATCATATTTAATTTTATTACTCTTAAAACATTCGATTAACTCTTCTAGATTATTTTTGCCTTTTTTATAAGTAACTGTCAAAGTATTCATATTTAGAGTTACTTCATCGACATTTTTGAATTTTCTAATTATATCTAATACTTTATCAGTGATATTTTTTACTTCCACTGTTATTTTTTCATCGATAGATGCTAGTTCCTTTAACTCATCTGATGATCCTTCTGCTAAAATACGTCCCTTATCCAAGATAATAATGCGATCACATAATATTTCAACTTCTTCCATATAATGGGTTGTATACACTATTGTTGCTCCACCGTCTCTTAATTTTTCGATTCCCTCTAAAATATTATTGCGGCTTTGTGGATCAACCGCAACCGTTGGCTCATCTAAGAATATTAGTTTAGGTTTATGAGCAATTCCACAGGCAATATTTAATCTTCTCAAAAGTCCACCTGATAATTGTTTAGGATAAAACTTTTTATATTTTTCTAATCCTACAAGATTAATAGCATCCTCTATATAAGATTCACGTGTCTTTTTATCGCTTATATAAAGACCACAAAAATAATCCAAATTATCATAGACCGTCAATTCATTAAAAATTGCTACTTCTTGAAATACTACTCCTATCTGTCTTTTTAAATCATAGGCATCAGGCGTCATCTCTGAGCCGAATATCTTAATATGTCCCTTCTGAAATTCTAAAAGCGATAATATACAATTAATAGTCGTCGTCTTTCCACTTCCATTAGGTCCAAGAAGGCCCAATATTTCTCCTTCATTAACTGTAAAAGATAAATTATCTACAGCTTTTACTTGTTTATATTCCTTAGTTAAATTTTTTACTTCAATTATTTTTTTCATGCGTTTTCCTTTCTTTTTAAATAACCTATTAACATTTCTCGTACTGTATTTTGCAGTAGATCAACTATTTCCTCATCTTCTATAGTAATCGTCTTAGTGGCAACTAAGCAAGCTATACCATGGGTAAATATCCATACCCGAACGTGAAATTTCTTTTGTTCTTCAAAACTCAAACCTGTTAGTTTTTGGCCCTCTTTAATGACATCATTTCCCTCGGCATCAGCGAGAATAAAGTTTTCGGCATCCAATTCATACTTCTTCATAAAAATAATTTTAAAGAACTCTGGATAATCCTTAGCAAACTTGATATATCCTACTCCCATTCCTCTATAAGAGTTTTCTTCTTTTTTGCCATTATTCATGTAGTTTTTATAAATGCCGTATATCTCTTTGTAAACTTCATCTTTTAATTCATCCATATTTTTAAAATTGTTAAAAATGGGATTTACTGAGGATTTCAACTCCTTGGCAATTCTTCTAGCATTGAGTTTTTCAAAGCCTTCCTTTTTAGCAATCTCCAAAGCAGTTTCTACAATCTTATCTTTACTATATTTTTTTATTGGTGGCATTATATTCTCCCTTCCATATCACTTGTTATATAACTAATGTTATATTATAACATTTTTAAATACTTGTAAATAAAAAAAGAATAAATATTTTCAATTTATTCTTTACATAGTTTCTTAGCACTTTCTTCCTCATATGCAAAGTTTCCCTTGCTAAGGCGCATTATCTCGTTTAACTCTTCTTCTATTAATGCTTTAGTTTCTACATATTCTTCTTCATCGCATATGAATATACTTGTATCACTTAAGATATATTCGATCATCTCTAAGTGTTCCCTTATTTCTGCATCATTTTTCCCTAAGAAGGCAAACTTATCATAGGCCTGATTATATATGGCATATGGATGCATATTCTTAAATTCCCTCATTGCACTTCT